>JBEVKA010000549.1:0-3174 GCA_040509855.1 Steroidobacter sp. | reverse complement strand
TGCGAGAATTACGCCTGCGGCGACGGCAACCGATACTGGCGGCTCGATTCGCCAGCCTGGCGCGCTCACCGGACTCACCGGCTTCAAGCCCACATACGGTCGCGTATCCCGCTACGGGATGATTGCGTTCGCCTCCAGTCTCGATCAGGCCGGCACGCTGACGGTCAGCGCCAAGGACGCGGCGCTGTTGTTGCGTGAGATGGCTGGCTTCGATCCGAGAGATTCCACCAGCGTCGATACGCCGGTCCCCGACTACGTGGCCTCGTTGAACGAGCCGCTCACGGGCCTGCGCATCGGTTTGGTGAAAGAGTTCTTCGACGGCCGGGAGCCGCGCATGACGACGCTGATTCGCGAAGCGTTGCAAGTGTATGAACAGCGCGGCGCGAAGCTGATCGAAGTGAGCTTGCCAAACCTGCCGTTGTCCGTGCCCACATATTATGTGGTCGCGCCGGCGGAGTGTTCGTCGAACCTGTCGCGCTTCGATGGCGTGCGCTTCGGCTATCGCTGCGAGAATCCCGCCAATTTGGAAGATCTGTACAAGCGTTCGCGCGGCGAGGGCTTCGGCGCCGAAGTCAAACGTCGCATCATGACCGGCACGTACGTGCTCTCGGCGGGTTACTACGACGCTTATTACTTGCGAGCTCAGAAAGTGCGGCGGTTAATCACTGACGATTTCGCTCGCGCCTTCGGTCAGGTCGATGTGCTGATGGGGCCGACGTCGCCGACGCCGGCGTTCGACATCGGCGCCAAGGTCGACGATCCGATCACCATGTATTTGAACGACATCTACACCATCGGCGCCAACCTCGCCGGCCTGCCGGCGCTGTCGATTCCGTGCGGCAAGATCGATGGTCTGCCGGTGGGATTGCAGATCATCGGCCCGCACTTCGCCGAAGCCAAACTGCTCAATGTCGCCCACGGCTATCAGCAGGACACGCCGTGGCACCGCGAAATTCCTAAAGGTTACGAATGATGAGCTGGGAAACCGTCATCGGTCTGGAAATCCACGCGCAGCTCGCCACGCGCAGCAAGATCTTTTCGAGTGCCGCCACCGCGTACGGCGCGGCGCCTAACGTGCAAGCGAACCTCGTCGATCTGGCTTACCCCGGTGTGTTGCCGGTGTTGAATCGCGACGCCGTGCGCATGGCGGTGAAGTTCGGTCTCGCCATCGGTGCGAAGGTCGCGCAGCGCTCGATCTTCGCACGCAAGAATTATTTCTATCCCGACCTGCCCAAGGGCTATCAGATCAGCCAGTACGAACAGCCCGTGGTTGAGAAGGGCGCGATGCAGATCCTGCTGGACGACGGCACGATCAAAGTCGTCGGCATCACGCGTGCGCATCTGGAAGAGGATGCGGGCAAGTCGCTGCACGAGGATTTCCACGGTCAGTCCGGCATCGATCTGAATCGCGCCGGCACGCCACTGCTGGAAATCGTTTCCGAGCCGGACATGCGTTCGGCCAAGGAAGCGGTCGCGTACCTGAAGAAGATCCACACGCTGGTGCGCTACCTGGAGATCTGCGACGGCAACATGCAGGAAGGCTCGTTCCGCTGTGACGCCAACGTGTCGGTACGTCCGCGCGGCCAGGCGGAATTCGGCACCCGCTGCGAGATCAAGAATCTCAACTCGTTCCGTTATATCGAGAAGGCGATCAACTACGAGGTGGCGCGCCAGATCGAGGAGATCGAAGCGGGGCGCACCATCAAGCAGGAGACGCGCCTGTACGACCCCGAGAAGGGCGAGACGCGCTCGCTGCGCTCCAAGGGTAACGCCAACGACTATCGCTACTTCCCCGATCCGGATCTGTTGCCGGTGGTCATCGAGAAGGACTACATCGAGAGCGTGCGCGCTTCGTTGCCGGAGTTGCCGGATCAGAAAGCGGCTCGCTACGTCGAGAAGTTCGGCTTGTCCGCGTACGACGCGGGCGTGCTGACGGCGAGTCGCGAGATGGGCGACTTCTACGAGGCAGTGCTGGCCGCGTTGGTGGCGAAGAATCTCGCCGGCCACGAAAAGCTCGCGGCCAACTGGACCATGGGCGAGCTGTCGGCGGCGCTCAACGAGCACAACCTGGATGTCACGCAGTCGCGCATCGACGCATCGAGGCTCGCCGGTTTGCTGGCGCGCATCGCCGACGAAACCATTTCCGGCAAGATCGCCAAGGAAGTGTTCGAACAGATGTGGGCGGAAGGGCACGACGCCGACGCCATCATCGAAGCCAAGGGCTTGAAGCAAATCACCGACACCGGCGCCATCGAGAAGACCATCGATGAAGTCATGGCGGCGAACCCCAAGCAGCTGGCCGACTACCGCTCGGGCAAGGACAAGCTGTTCGGCTTCTTCGTCGGCCAGGTGATGAAGGTCACCGCCGGCAAGGCCAATCCGGCGCAGGTCAACGACCTGCTCAAAAGGAAGCTGGCGCCGTAACCGTCACGGGGCCGGATGGTCAGACCGTCCGGCCTCGGCTACGCTCGCGTCTTCCACGTTCGTCCTCGCCTTCCATGCACGATCGCGATTGCCTGCACCGGTTCCTGTTCGAGCACTATCCAATCCGCGGGCACATCGTCCACCTGGATGCTTCGTGGCGCGCGCTGCTCGAGCATCGTGAGTATCCCCTGGTCATTCGCGATACGTTGGGTGAGGCCGTTGCCGCATCGGTGCTGCTTGCGGCGACATTGAAGTTCGATGGCACGCTGAGTCTGCAATTGCAGGGGCAGGGGCCGATGCATCTGATGCTGGCTCAATGCTCGGACGCGCTCGGCGTGCGGGCGGTGGCTCGTTATCGCGAGGAGCCTGAGTACCAGCGTGATCTGTCGGCGCTGTCGGGCGAGGGCAATCTCACCGTGACCTTGGAGAACGAGGATCTCTCGCAGCGCTATCAAGGCATCGTGCCGCTCACCGGCGCGAGCATGGCGGATTGTTTGCGCAGTTACTTCGAGAACTCCGAGCAATTGCCGACGCGGCTGTGGCTGCATGCGGACGACAACGGAGCGTCGGGGTTGCTGTTGCAGCGGTTGTCGAATGATTCGGTGAAGAATCGTGGCTCCGGCTCGCCGTTGCGAGAAATGGATCCTGCAGAAATCGACGACGCCTGGCAGCGCGTGCAACTGCTCGGCGACACGCTCAAGCCGGAAGAGCTGCAAACGCTGAGCGATCGCAACCTGCTGCGTCGTTTAT
>JBEVKA010000548.1:0-3483 GCA_040509855.1 Steroidobacter sp. | reverse complement strand
CGACGCACAACTTCGGCAACGTGCTCATCAGCCGTTCGTTCGCGCTCGGCGTGCGTTGGAAGTATTGATCGTTCCTGGTCACGGTAAGATGGTGGCAGCATCGTTGCCACCATCGCCGTCCAGAGAACGACATGAAACTTCCTCGTCCACGCTCCGGCCCGCTCGCCGCGGTGTTGATCGCCGCGCTCACGGCTCTCGCGCCTTCCGTCCAAGCCAAGACCGTCAAGCCGCCGCTGCACGGTCAGAACTGGGTAGCTGTCACCGGCAAGCCACTGGCCGCAACCGCCGGCGCACGCATTTTCATTCAAGGCGGGAACGCGGTGGACGCGGCCTGCGCCATGCTCGCCGCGACCGCCACGATGTGGGATGTGCTGAGCTGGGGCGGCGAAACGCAGGCGCTGATCTATAACCCGCACACAGGAAAAGTCATCGGCGTGAATGCGCTCGGTGTCGCGCCCACCGGCGCAACGCCCGAGTTCTATCGCTCCAAGGGCTACGAATTTCCGCCCGAGTTCGGGCCGCTCGCCGCCGTCACACCGGGAACGCCCGGCGGTTTGATGGTGATGCTGGCGGAATACGGCAAGCTCAGCCTCGCGCAGGTGCTGGCGCCAGCGATCGAAATGGCGGACGGCTATCCCATGGAAGCGCAGACCGCCGACCTGATCGAGAAGTGGAAGGACGAGCTGCGCAAATGGCCCGAGTCGCGCCGGACGTTTCTGATTCACGAAGGCAAGGATGGTCGGCCGGTCGCCGGCAAGACTCGTGTCGGGCCCGAGGCGGGTGAGATCTTCCGTCAGCCCGAGCTGGCCGTGACCTTGCGCAAGCTGCTCGAAACCGAAGCCAAGGCGCTCAAGGCCGGCAAGACTCGCAAGCAGGCCATCATGGCTGCGTACGATCGTTTCTATAAAGGCGAGATCGCCAAGGAATATGCGCGCGGCTCGCAGGAGCTGGGCGGACTGCACACCGCCGAGGATCTCGCCAACTGGAAGGTGCACATCGAACAGCCGGTGAGCGTCAACTACAAAGGCATCGAGGTCTACAAGCTCACGCACTGGGTGCAGGGCCCGGCGATGCTCCAGGCGCTGAACATCCTGGAGAACTTCGACCTGCAGTCGATGGGCTACAACAGCTCGCGCTACATCCATACGTTGTATCAGGCGATGAGCCTGTCGTTCGCCGACCGCGATTTCTATTACGGCGATCCTTACTTCCCGCCGGAAGAGCCCATCAAAGGTTTGCTGTCGAAGGACTACGCGCGCGAGCGGGCCAAGTTGATCCAGCAGGATCGCAACGACCCGGACCTGCGCCCGGGCGATCCGTATCCGTTCCAGAGCGGCGCCAATCCGTTCAAGGCGCAGCTCGACGCGTGGCGCACCGTCAAACCGAAGGACGGCAGCAACAAGCCGAATCAGTGGAGCCCGACCGCGCTGGCCGAATTCGATCGCACGTTCCGTCTCGGCACCACCAGCGTCGAAGCGGCCGACAAGGAAGGTTGGGTAGTGTCGATCACGCCGAGCGGCGGCTGGTTGCCCGCCGTGATCGCCGGCAAGACCGGCGTGGGCATGAGTCAGCGCATGCAGAGCTTCGTGCTCGATGCCGCCGACAATCCTTTCAACGTCGTCGAGCCTGGCAAGCGTCCGCGCGCGACGTTGACGCCGTCGCTGGCGCTGAAAGACGGCAAACCGTTTCTCGCCTTCGCCGTTCAGGGCGGCGACACGCAGGATCAGAACCTGCTGCAGTTCTTCCTGAACGTGGTCGAGTTCGGCATGACCGTTCAAGAAGCAGCCGAGGCTGCCAACATCACCAGCTATCAGCTGCGCGACTCGTTCGGCTCGCACGAGTCCATTCCCGGCCGGCTGACGCTCACCAACTCCATTCCCGAATGGGTGCGCAACGAGCTGGTCCGCAAGGGCTACAAGCTCGAGTTCACCGGCAATAATTCAGGCCCGATCACCGCGATCTATTTCGATACCAGGCACGGCACGCTGTGGGGCGCCGCCGCGTATCACGGCGAGGATTATGGAATCGCGTGGTAAGTTTTGACGCAGCGGCTCGCCTGTTCAGCGGGCCGCTGCACTCTCGCAGGGCGGACTTTCATCTCCTGGCGTTTGATGGCCATCACACCTTGCACATGGCCCTGCATGGCCATTGACGCTACGCCATATTTCTGTGACAAAGCCCCGCGCTTACTTTGCGCGCGCGGTTGATATTCAACAGCTTGTCGATTGCCACGATCCTTCGCCGGATCACATAACGAAGGCATGCAGTCCTCCGCTCACTCTCTCATCGCCACCGATTTGCCCGCCGGCTCCGAAACCGCGCGCATGCTCCGCACCCTGCTGGGCAATCTCGACGGCATGGTGTATCGCTGCCGTGACGACGCCGAATGGACCATGGAGTTCGTGAGCGAAGGCGTGCGGCGGCTGACCGGTTACGACGCCGGCGATCTGCTGTTCAACAAGCGTGTCTCGTACGAGCAGATCACGTTTCCCGAGGACCGCGCGCGTGTTCGCAACGAGATCCACAGCAGCCTGCGTTCGCTCGGCCGTTTCGATGTCGAATATCGGATCACGCACGCGTCCGGCGAAATCCGCTGGGTGTGGGAACGCGGCACCGGTATCTATGACCTGCAAGGCAAGCTGCAGGCGATCGAAGGCATCATGCAGGACATCACCGCGCGCAAACAATCGAACCAGGCGCTGCGTGAAGTGGAGCGTCGCTACTACAACCTGTTCGAGAATGCGATCGAAGGCATCTTTCGCACCACCATCGATGGCCAGTATCTCGACGCCAATCCCGCGCTGGCGCGCATCTATGGATTCGACAGCCCGGCCGAGTTGATTACTTCGCTGAAGGACATCCGCAATCAGCTGTACGTGGAGCCGTCGCGGCGTGAGGAATTCATGGCCTTGGTCAAGGCGCGAGGCTCGGTGAGCGGCTTCGAGTCGCAGGTCTATCGCAAGAACGGCGAAGTGATCTGGATTTCCGAGAACGCGCGCGCCGTGTTCGACGAGCTGGGCCACGTGGTTTGTTACGAAGGCACGGTCGAAGACGTCACCGAGCGCAAGATCTATCAGGCCCGCATCGAACAGCAGGCCAACTACGACGCGCTCACCGGCCTGGCGAATCGTTCGCTGTTGCACGATCGTCTGCAGCAGGCCATCCGTTCCGCCGCTTCGTTCGGCACCCGGCTCGCGGTGGTGTTCGTCGATCTGGATCGGTTCAAGTTCATCAATGACGGTTTGGGACATCACGTCGGCGACGAGCTGTTGCAGGCGATGGCGCAGCGGTTGCGTTCCAGCGTGCGCGAGAGCGACACCGTTGCGCGCCTGGGCGGCGACGAATTCGTGTTGCTGATTAACGGGCAGGGCGGGCCGGATGCGGTGTCCATCGTGCTCGAACGCATGCTGTATGCGATCTCGCAGTCGTGGACGATTCCACAAGGAGACTTCAACGTCACCTGCAGCATCGGCGTGGCGCTCT
>JBEVKA010000547.1:0-3511 GCA_040509855.1 Steroidobacter sp. | reverse complement strand
TACAACTGAATGGTTGCGAGCACGGGCGCCGGCTTTCGCAGCTCGTCCGTGATTGCTTTGAAGGCGGCGCCCATGTCGCGCAAGTTCGCTTGACGACCTTCGATGACCACTTGCGGGTCCATCTCGTCCGCATTCACGACACTCGTCGTGCACATCAGTGGCACGACCATCCAGCCCCCTCTCAGCCACTTCATCGTTGCTCGTTCCCCTGGGTCTTCGCCGTCCACGAAACGCAATGTCCACGCGCTGAAACTGCGCCGTGCAAAACAGAACATCGACCGCACGCGGCTCCACTTGCGCCGTCGTAGTAGTTGCAGCCACGGCACGCCTTTGCCGGCTCTGCCGATTCATCCATGTAGTCGAGCGAAGCTCGCATGCTGCGTTCACCGTCGCTCATGTCATCCGGATCGCCGCAAGTGTCCTGTGCGCGCGTTGACAACAGTGGCAGCAAGCAAACGCACGCACCACCGAACACGACGTCGCGTCGACGCATGGGTCGGCTCTCCTGGTCACGGGTGAACATCGCGCGGATTAATATTCCCTGGGCGTCGGTTCGTCAATTCAATATTTGCCAAACGCATCGTCAGTTCCACGCTGCGAGTCGAATCACTATTGGTTGAACCGTCAAAAACATTGGAGCATGATCGAATCACAAAGTACAAAGTCATCATCACGGGGGATTCCATGTCGACAGGCAGAATCGAGCGTGCATCGCTGACACAGCTGGCGCTGGCGGTTGCGCTGACATTGCACGGCGCGGGAGCAATGGGTCAGGAGCGTCCGAGTAGTTCGACCAACCCGCTGGATCTCGAGACCGTCGTCGTCACCGGCTCATACATATCCGGCGCCGCCGAGGATGCAGCGCTGCCGATCGACGTGGTGACCGCGGAGGATCTGCTCAAGCAGGGTTCACCGACCATGACCGAGCTGATTAAAGCGCTGCCCTCCTCGCAAGGCGTGTTCGGCGACTCCAATCAGTTCGGCGCCGGTCAGTCGACGGGCTCGGCGAACGTGAACCTTCGCGGGCTCGGAGCATTGCGCACGCTGGTGCTGTTGAATGGCAGGCGCGTGGCGGCGAATCCGGCGATCAGCGCCGGCGTCGATATCAATCTGTTTCCCACCGCCGCGATCGAACGGATCGAGGTGCTGAAAGACGGCGCCGCCGCGACTTATGGTTCGGACGCGATCGCCGGCGTGGTGAACTTCATCACCCGCCAGAACTTCCAGGGCCTGCAGATCGATGGCAACTATAGTTACATCCAGGATTCGGATGGCGACTACGGCACCAACGTCGTTTACGGCTGGAACGGCGACAACACCAACGTGCTGCTCGCCGCGGGCTATCGCCATCGCTCCGAATTGCACGCCATCGATCGCGATTGGGCCGTGCGACCCTATGCTGAGAATCCGAGCGGCGGCTGGACCAGCTTCGGCAGTCCCGGCGCCTATCAAGCGGGCGCGGTCCGCTTCATCGATCCTCAGTGCGAGGCCCTGGGTGGCGTGCCCACCGGCACCGTCAATGGTGTCGGCGGCTCGCCCGTCGCAGGCACGGCCGTCGCAGCCAGCAATTGCCAGTTTCAATACACGGCGTTCGCCAATCTGGTCGAGCGCGAGGAACACTATCAGGCGTTCGCGCAGCTCGACCATGACTTGAATGACGACACGTCGCTGCATGTCGAATTGTTATATGCCGGGCACGACGTGCCGGAGGAAAATTCCTCGCCGTCGTATGGCCCGAATCAAGGCCCGACCGGCGGTGCGCCGTCGTTCTTGATTCCACGCGCCAATCCCGGATTCAACCAGCTGTTCTCGCAACTCTCGCCCGCTGCCCAAGCGGCGGTGAATGCAGCCGGCGGTGCCGCGACCAGCGGTTTGTTCTGGCGACCGATCGGCGCCGGCGGCAATCCGCTCACGGGCGAAGGCAAGCAGGATGAGCGCTTGTTTTATACCTACCGCGCGCTGGTCGATATCAGCGGCGCATTCAGCGAGGATGTCGGCTGGAACGTCGCGGTGACCTACGGCGAGACCACCGCCGACATCGCCACGCCCGACATCTATGTTTCCCGGCTGGATCTCGCGTTGCGCGGACTCGGCGGGCCGAATTGCGCAACAGGATCGGCGCCCGGCGCGAGCGGCTGTTTGTGGTTCAATCCATTCTCCACTGGCGTCGCCGAGAACGCGGCTACGCATGCGTCGAATCCCAACTTCGATTCCGCGAGCGCCAACAGCCGCGCCGTCGTCGACTGGATGTTCGAAGATTTCGCCTACGAACTCACGCAGCAGCTGTTCACGGTCGATGCGGTACTCAACGGTGAACTGGGCCTGAGTCTCGGCGGCGGAGCCGTGGGCTGGGCGGTCGGTACGCAGTATCGCGAGAACGGTTACGAGCGCGACCCGACAGATGCATCGAATCTATCGCTGCTGCCGTGTGCCGCTTCGCCGGTCAATCCGAACGCGACCTGCACGGCCAACGGTCGGGTGATCGGCACGGGACCTTTTTCATTTCAAGGCGCACTCACCGCCTACGATCTGAGCCAGGACGTGCTCGGCGTGTTCGGTGAGCTGAGCCTGCCGTTCACGGATTCGTTTCAAGCGCAGTTGGCCGTGCGTTACGAAGACTATGGCGGCGGCATCGGCGACACGGTCGATCCCAAACTGGCGTTGCGCTGGCAGGTTGCGGAATCTCTGGCACTGCGCGGTTCCATCAGCACGACGTTCCGCGCCCCGCAGGAAACAGCGGTCGTACCCGGCTTCATCGTCAGCTCGGCATTCACGCCGGCCGCCGGTGGTTACAAACCCTATCGCACCAACAACAATCCCGACCTGAAGCCCGAAACCGCCACCGCATTCAATGTAGGCGCGATCGTCCGGGCCGGCGGCTTCAGCGCTTCGCTCGACTACTGGAGCTTCGACTTCGAGGATGTCATCGACAACGAGAGCGGCCTGGATCTCATCGCACGTTTCTATCAGGGCGCCACGACCGCCAATCCCGCGCCCAACTGCGGCAATCCAGATCTCGCAGCACTGCAAGCCCGACTCACCTTCAACGGTGGCGTTTGCGGACCGGCCAGCACGGCACTGGTGCTCACGGACATCCAGACCATCAATGGCTCCGACGTGAAGGTCAGCGGCATCGATGCCAGCATTCAATATGACTTCGACGAGGTGCTCGGCGGGCGGCTGACCCTCGGCGTGGATGGAACGTACAACCTGGAATATGAGCAAGGTGACAATCTCATCGAAGGTATCGTGGTGCGGACCGCCGATGACTATGTCGGCACGCGTGGCACCAATGGATCGCAGCCGCGCTGGAAAGGAACATTGTTCCTCGAGCTTGGCCGGGGCGATCACAACCTCCGCTGGGTGAGCCGCTACGTCGATGAAATGCAGGACACGCGAGTGACTGCGTCCACCGCGAGCTTCGCGAACATCACACCGGGCTCGCCGGGCAGCACCGTCGATTCGTATCTGACTCATGACTTGCACTACCGGCTGTCGCTCCCGGCACGCA
>JBEVKA010000546.1:0-4611 GCA_040509855.1 Steroidobacter sp. | reverse complement strand
GGTGCATCGATAAATACGACGTGGCGGCCCGCCGCCTGCTCGGCCGGCCCGCCTCCGAGCTGCCCTGGACGACCAAGATCGAACGCCCGGGCGTGATGGACCTCATCACGCCCGATGACGTCATCAAGAAACTGCACTCGCTGCTGCTGAGCCTGGCGCGCGCCAAGAAGAACCAAGGTTGACGGCCATTGCCCGCCCCGGGGCGCAGCCCCATTGCTCAATGTGTGCATACGCTGCGAAACTGCCTGGATGTCCTTGCCCATCACACTGCTGGTGATCGCCCGCAACGAAGCGCCAGCTCTCGGCCGCTGCCTGGACAGCGTGCCGTTCGCCGCCGAGAAACTGGTCATCGATTCGGGCAGCACCGATGGCACACAGGCAGTCGCTCAGCGCCATGGCGCGCGAGTGGTTCATCAGGACTGGCTGGGCTTCGGCCCGCAACGTAACTTCGCCAGCACCCAGGCGAGTCACGATTGGATCCTGACGCTCGATGCCGATGAGGCGCTGTCGCCAGAGCTCGCCAGCGAGTTACAGCAACAATTGCCGCAGCTCATGCAATCCAACAACGCAGGCGCGATTCTGCGCCGGCAGACCTGGTACATGGGTGCGCCGATGCGCTGGTATCGCCCGATGGTTGGCGAGCGCATGGGTCGCCTCTATCATCGCGGCCGCGCGCGCTGGACCGACGTGCGCGTGCACGAGTCGCTGCGCTTCGACGGCCCGACGCCAACGTTCAAACATCCGTTCATTCACTTGAACAATCCCACGCTGGTTCACAAACAGCTCAAGACGCTGCGCTACGCGGAACTGAAAGCGCGCGACTGGCTGGATCGCGGCAAGCCAGTGCACATGTGGATGACGCCGTTTGTTTATATCGCGGCGTTCCTCAAGGATTATCTGCTGCGGCTCGCTTTCCTGGATGGTTGGCGAGGTTACGTCGTTGCACAGACGGCGGCGGCTTATGCCGTCTACAAGCGCATGCGCTATTACGAGATGCGCCGGAATCCCGAGTCGCGCGACATGGCCGCGCAGCTGTTGCATGGCTACGGCCTGGACCCCTGATGATCCGGATGTGACCCGCCGCCGCAGGCGGCGATGAATTCACGAATGAGCAAACATTATCTTTTGTATGGTTCCGAGCGCTACGCACTCGCCATCCTGCGGCCGCTGCAAGAGGCGATTCGTGCTCGCGGACACACGGCTGCCTGGTTCTTCGACGGGCCGGGCGGTGAAGAGCTGCACGCCGATGAAACATTCCTGCGCACCACGCCGGAGGTTCGCAAGTTCAATCCCATTGCGGTGCTGACTTCCAGCAACGCCGTGCCACATTTCTTTCCTGGCGCGAAGGTCGAAGTGTTTCATGGCTTCGATGCCGGCAAGCCGCGGCATATTTATATTCGCGGCTTCTTCGACCTGTATTGCACCACCGGCCCGCGCGACACGGAGGCCTTTACCTCCAAGTCACGCGAGCTCGGCCACTTCGCGGTGAAACAAACCGGCTGGCCCAAGATCGATCCGTTCATGCGCGTGCACGGCTCGCCCGAGCCGCCGCCGGTGCGGCAGCAGCCGGTGATTTTGTATCACTCGACGTTCTCGCCGTCGTGGAGCGCCGCGCCGATTCTCTATGACACGATCAAAGAAATGTCGCGCACCGGGCGCTGGCGCTGGATCGTGACGTTGCATCCGAAGTCGGCGGCCGAGACGGTCGCGAAATATCGCGCGCTGGAGAACGAATATCTGCGCTTCGCCACCGAGGACAACATCCTCGACCTGTTCCCACAAGTCGACATGATGATCTCCGACACGTCAGCGGCATTGAACGAGTTCCTGCTCACCTACAAACCGGGGGTGACGTTCAAGAATCGTCGCCCCGGCCCGCAATTGATCGACATCGATACGCCGGAAAAATTGTTGCCGTCGATCGAAACCGCCTTGGCGCGCCCACCCGAACTGATGCGCGCCATTCGCGACTATGCCGATTCCATCCACCCGTACCGCGACGGCCGCTCCAGCGAGCGAGTGCTCGACGCCGTCGACGAATTCGTCGCCGCCGGCGCGCGCAATCCGAAAGCCAAACCCGGCAACTGGTGGCGTAAACTCAAGATCCGCAAACGCCTGGGCTACTGGGGCAGAGCCTAACTCCCGTAGTCACCAGTCAGTAGTCACGAGTCACTTCTATGGAAATCCAAGTCCCCATTTCTCCCGGCGAGCTGATCGACAAGCTCACCATCCTGGAAATCAAGGCCGCCAACATCAGCGACGCCACCAAGCTCGCCAATGTGAACATCGAGCTCGAGCTGCTGCAGGAGACCTGGCGCAGCTCGGCGTTCGCCAGCGCGAACATCGACGCGGAGTGGAAGCAGCTGCGCGAGATCAACAAGAAACTCTGGGACATCGAGGACGAGATCCGCGATCAGGAGCGCGAACGGCGCTTCGACCAGGAGTTCATCGAGCTGGCGCGCGCGGTGTATTTCACCAACGACGAACGCGCGGCGGTGAAGAAGCAAATCAACACCAAGCTCGGCTCGAAGATCGTCGAAGAAAAGAGCTACGCCAAGTACTAGCGGCTCGGCCGATCGAACACTCGCGAGTAACTCGCGACGTCGAGCGGGCGGTGCTCGTCGATGTTTGGAAACACGGTGTGGCGGCACAGCGTGCCTTCGAGCACGAAGCCGCATTTCTCCAGCACGCGACGCGAAACCGCGTGCTCGACATGAACCATGGCGTGCAGGCGCACCAGCCCGAGCTTGGTGCAGACACCGACGATGCCGAGCAGCGCCTCGGTCGCGTATCCCCTTCCCCACGAATCGCGCGCCAGCACGTAGCCCGTCGAGGCGCGATATTCAGTTTCGAATTCGATGCCCGTCGACCCGATCACCTGGCCCGAATCGCGCACCTCGATCAGGTACGGCCCGCCGGGCGAGTGATCCCACTCGTTGTCGCTGTATTCCAGGAATTGCAGGGTGTCGCGCAGGCTGAGATGACGCGGCCACGCGAGATAACGCGTGACCTCGGGGTCATTGGCGTAGCGGCCAAATATGATTTCCGCATCTCGCCGCTGCGGCCGACGTAACACCAGCCGCGCGGTTTCTATGCATTCCGGAGCGTTTGCACCCACGCGGGCACGCTAAACCGACCGCCATGCGCGGTCAATGCCAAAAGAGAATATCGCTCCGGTCTCTAGACAACAGGAAACAATGCCATGCTGAGCATGGCCAGCACGGTGCCGATGATGGCGCCGGCCGCGACATCCGTGGGGTAGTGCAATCCGAGCACCACTCGCGAGGCTGCCACCAACGCGGCGAACGGCACCAGCAGCCAGGCCAGCTGCGGGAAGCTGGTAGTGGCAAGAATTGTGAAGCTCACCGCGTGCAGCGTGTGGCCGGAAGGAAAGCTGTAGCGATCCAGCGCCGGCGTGCCCGGCACGATGCCGGCGAGAGAAATATAGGGACGCTCGCGCACCAGCCGCGACTTCAAATATTTGTACAGCGCCACGCCGACGAAGCCGACGATGGCCATGCGCACCGACGGCAGGATGGCCTCGCTACCAAAGAACGCCGGTAGCAATAGAATCAGCGCGTACCAGAACATGCCGTCGCCGAGCTTGCTGATCGCGCTGAATACGTCGCGGACCAGCCGTCGCTGCTGACACTTCCGGTTCAGCCGCAGGCACCACGCATATTCGAATGCATCGACCCTGCGGAATATTCCGTCTGCTCGAACGTCAATCGGTGCGGTGGCCATGACTCTTGCCTCGCGATACCTTCGCGAGTACGCACATTGAGGCCGGCATGCTGCGGAGGCTTGACGGCGCCGTGACATTTGTGTGATAGCGCGGGTCAAAACGGCTGTTCAGCGCCGGTTTTATACGTAATCCCCGCGAGCGCGGGCCCCTCCCGTACAATGTGACAGCCGCGTGTCAGCCATCCGCTCAATATTTTTGGGTCTGCTCAATTTTTGACCACCATGCGCCTGCTGCTCATCGAAGACCATCGCGACATCGCCGCCAACATTGCCGAATTCTTCGAGGCCAGCGGCGACAGCGTCGAGCACGTGCTGGACGGCGACGCCGGCCTCAAGCTGGCGCTGAATCAGAGTTATGACGCCATCGTGCTGGATCTGATGCTGCCGGGCCTGGACGGCCTGTCGCTGTGCCGGCAACTGCGCCAGGCCGGACACACGCGCGTGCCGGTGCTGATGCTCACCGCGAAAGATACGCTCGACGACAAGATCGAAGGCTTCGAAGCCGGCGCCGACGATTACTTGGTGAAGCCGTTCTCGCTGGCCGAGCTGAGCGTGCGTCTCAAAGCGCTGCTCCGTCGCGCCAACGTTCAGCCAGCCGCCCGCGTGCTCAGCGTCGGCGATCTGAGCTTCGATCTGGATACACTGGAGGCCGAGCGCGGCGGCGAACGCGTCAAGCTCAACCCCACCACGCGGCGGCTGCTGATCGTGCTGCTGCAGAATTCCCATCGCGTCGTGACGCGCCAGGAGCTGGAGCGCGAGTTGTGGGGCGATCAACCGCCGCAAGGGGATTTCCTGCGCGCCCACATGCATGCGCTGCGCACGGCAATCGACAAGAATTTTGCCACCAAATTGCTACACACCGTCCAT
>JBEVKA010000545.1:0-4256 GCA_040509855.1 Steroidobacter sp. | reverse complement strand
AGCTCAGCGACTCGGCATCGATGCAACCTCGGCCCGTGAGCTGTTCTCACTGCAAATCCGCATGGCGCGCGATGTGCAGGAACATTTCCTCGCGACGTGGCGCAAGACGGGACGCGACACCGAACGCGTGCGTGATTTGAACAAAGAGTTACGCCCCGAGCTCGATCGCCTCGGCGCGCAGCTACTGCAGGCAACCTATCTGGCGCTGCCGGAGCTGGCACGAGCAGATTTCGTCCAGCGTCATCGCGAACTCGCGAACGTGATCGACATGCCCGGCATCGAAACAGATGATCGCGAGCAGTTCCTCGAGGCACTGTCCGCTCTGAAGTCAGTGCCGACGCCCGCGCTCGAACGCATCAAGGCCAGCAAGGTGCTGCGAGTCGGCGTGACCGGCGACTACGCGCCCTTCACGCTCGAGCGAGACGCGAAGGTGTCAGGTGCGGATGTCGCGATGGCCCGGGCATTGGCAAGCTCGTTGAATGTGGAGCCGCACTTCGTGCACACCAGCTGGCCGAACCTGATGCGCGACTACCAGGAGAATCGCTTCGATGTCGCCGTCGGCGGCATCAGCATCACGCCGGAACGCGCCAGGCTGGCGGCGTTCTCACATCCTTATCATGTCGGCGGCAAGACACCGATCGTGCGCTGTGGCGCCGAAGCGCGTTTCGATACGGTCGCGGAGATCGATCAGCCGGGCGTGCGCGTGGTGGTCAATCCCGGTGGCACCAATCAACAATTCGTACGCGAGCGATTGAGCCATGCGCAGATCACCGTCCATCCCGACAACCGCACTATCTTCGCCGAGATCGCCACTGGTCGCGCCGACGTCATGGTGACCGACGACGTCGAAGTGGATCTGCAAATCCGCCGTGACACGAGCTTATGTCGGGCCACGACGGCAACTTTCACGCGGGGCGAGAAAGCCATGCTTCTGCCGCGCGACGAGCAGCTCCGCACGCACGTCGATCAGTGGTTGGACAAGCAACTGGCGGCGGGCGAGGTCGGGCGCTGGCTCCAGGACGCTGTGAAGGAAACATTGGCGGGACCGCGCTGATTCGCCGGTAGTCACCGGCCATTGGCCGGCGGCGCTGCTGCCAGTCGCGTGGATTGAGTATGCTGTAACAAGAGCGGCTTTCGCCGCCGGAGGTCGACAGATGGGCTGGATCGTATTCGGTGTCATTGTCCTGATCGCGATATTCTTCATCTCGATCTACAACCGGCTGGTGAGTGGCCGCAACGGTTACAAGAACGCGTTCGCGCAGATCGACGTGCAGCTGACGCGGCGTCACGACCTGATCCCCAACCTGGTCGAAACCGCCAAGGGCTACATGAAGCACGAGCGCGAGACGCTCGAAGCCGTGATTTCCGCTCGCAACGCCGCCGTCACGGGTCTCAAGACAGCCGCCGCGAACCCTGGCGATCCCAACGCCGTGCAACAGCTTGCAGGCGCCGAGAACGCGCTCAACGGCGCACTCGGACGTTTGTTCGCATTGGCCGAAGCCTATCCGGACCTCAAGGCGAATCAGAACATGATGCAGCTGTCCGAGGAGCTGACCACCACCGAGAACAAAGTGGCGTTCGCACGCCAGGCGTTCAACGATGCCGTCATGAACTACAACAACACGCGCGAAGTGTTTCCTAACTCCATCGTCGCGGGCTCGTTCGGTTTCGCGCCGGCGGAGTTGTTGCAGATCGAATCGCCCGAGAAGCGCGCCGTTCCGGTCGTGAAGTTTTAGTCGCGACGGGCTGGCTCCCGGAGCGTCGATATGAACTTCTTCGAGCGTCAGGAAGCGACGCGGCGTACGTCGCGCTTGCTGGTGATTCTGTTCGCGACCGCCGTGCTCTCGGTGGTCGCGGCGGTCAACATCGTCGTGTTCTTCGTGTTTGCGACGGCGATGGAGCGCAACGCGGGCTACGCACCGAGATTCACTGAGTGGGCGGCCGCTTATCCAGGCACCATCCTGTTCACGACGCTCGCGGTCGTCGGCGTCCTCGGCCTGGCGAGTCTGTACAAGACGGTGAAGTTGTGCGGTGGTGGCGGCGTGGTCGCGCGCTCGCTGGGTGGCGTGCGCATCTCGCCGGACACGACCGATCCGCAGCAGCGCCGCCTGCTCAACGTGGTTGAGGAAATGGCAATCGCATCCGGCGTGCCGATGCCGGAAGTTTATTTGCTGGAGCACGAGAACGGCATCAACGCGTTCGCCGCCGGTCACAATCCAGCGAACGCGGCGATCGGCGTCACTCGCGGCACGCTCATCACGTTGAATCGCGCCGAGCTGCAAGGTGTGATCGCGCACGAGTTCAGTCACATCTTGAATGGCGACATGCGGCTGAACGTCCGGCTGATGGGCCTGCTGTTCGGACTGCTGGTGATCGCGTTGATCGGCCGCACGGTGTTGCGGCTGACATCGGGTGGCCGGGATTCCAAGAAGGCGATGCCGATCGTAGTGATCGCGCTCGCGGTGCTGGTCATCGGCTACGTGGGTTTGTTCTTCGGTCGTCTGATCCAGGCCGCGATCTCGCGCAATCGCGAAGCATTGGCGGACGCATCGGCGGTGCAGTTCACTCGCGATCCAACCGGTCTGCGCGGTGCGCTGGTCAAGATCGGCGCGCTGTCCTACGGCTCCAAGATCGGCAATCCCGAAGTGGAGGAAGTGGCGCACATGCTGTTCGCGCCCGGCATGAGCCGCATGTTCGCGACGCATCCGGCGCTGGAGGATCGACTCAAGGCCATCGATCCTCGTTTCGATCCGAAGGAATTCGATGCGGCCCGCACGAAGTTGTTTGCAGCGGCCGAAGAAGCGAAGGCCGAGGCCGTGCCGAAACAAACATCGGCCGAGCGACTGGAGTCGATCATCAACATTCCGGGCGCTGGCGCGGCGGTCGCCGGATTGGTCGGCAATCCCGGCACGGTTCATATGCAAGTGGCGCGAGAGATTCGCAAGTCGCTGCCTGAAGCCATCGTGCTTGCGGGGCGGCATCCGGATTCGGCGCGTGCGTTGCTGCTGGCCCTCGCGCTCGACCCGAATAGCGACGCGCGCGAGCGACAGAAACAATTCATCGCTCGACAGATCGGAGACACGCTCGCGAGCGGCGTCACACAATTGCAGACGGCTATCGACGCGCTCGAACCCGAGCAGCGCATGCCGGCGCTGTTCGGTGCATTTCCCGCGCTACGTCAGCTGACTCGCGAAGAGCGCTTGCAGCTCATCTCGTGCCTGAACGGCATGTTGCAACGGGAAGGGCGCGTGTCGCTGCAGAGCTATGTACTGCGCAAGCTCGCTCAAGTGCACTTGAGCGATGACTTGAATCCGAGCGCACGCACGCGGCAGTTGTCGTTGAACGTCGTTCAAAACGACATTCAGGTGCTGTTCTCGGTGCTGGCTCAGCACGGTCATGCGGATGCGGTTTCCGCCCGGCGAGCTTATGAGGTCGGTGTGCATCACCTCCTGCCTCGCGCACGCCCGGAGTTTGCCGCGTCAGAGAATTGGGCACAGCCGCTCGATGTGGCGCTCAGCCGGCTCGACCAGCTGGCGCCGATCGTCAAGGAACAGCTGGTCGAGGCGATGGTCAAGACCGTGACTCACGATCAGCAGCTCACCCTTGGCGAGGCTGAGCTGCTGCGAACCGTGTGCGCGACACTCCATTGCCCATTGCCGCCGTTAGTGGGGGCGGCGGAATAGACGACAAAGGCGACAGGCCCTGACAAGTTTGTCGTATTGAATGCGCCGCGGGTTGAAGCGGCGCTTACAATCCACATCTACCGCCTCCCTCCACTGCCTTTTTCGCTGCGGCCTACACGCCGCTGGTGAGCATGTCCCAGTCCATCGTCATTCGCGGCGCGCGCCAGAACAATCTCAAGAACCTGAACCTGGAGCTGCCGACGGGCGAGCTCATCGTGGTGACCGGCGTGTCCGGGTCGGGCAAGTCCTCGCTGGTGTTCGTCACGCTCTACGCCGAAGGTCAGCGGCGCTACGTCGAGACGTTTTCTCCCTACGCGCGCCAATTCCTCGATCGCATGGATCGGCCGCAAGTGGAGCGCATCGACGGCATTCCGCCGGCCATCGCCATCGATCAGACCAATCCGGTGCGCACCTCGCGCTCCACCGTCGGCACGATGACCGAGCTGAACGATCACTTGAAGCTGCTGTTCTCGCGCGCCGCTCAGGTTTATTGCCGGAGTTGCGCGGCCCCGGTGAAGCGCGATTCAGCGCAAAGCACCTATGCGGAGTTGGGTGAGCGATTGAAAGCGCTTG
>JBEVKA010000544.1:0-5861 GCA_040509855.1 Steroidobacter sp. | reverse complement strand
AGCGGCAAGTGGGAAAGCAAAGGCGCGTGGGAAGGCACGGTCTCCGGCTACGAGATTCCATTGGCGTTGCTATTGCCGCCCGCAGGCTTGGAGGCAGAGTACGACGGCCGCATCGAAGGTCGCGTACATGTCTTTGGCGCTCCGAATCAGCCCTGGCAGGCCGATGCCGGCGCGCGAATCATCGACGCCGCGATCGTCTATCGTCCGCAAGGAGGCAAACCCGAGACGTTGAAGCTCGGCGACGGCGGTCTCGCCGCCACGGTCAAACCCGAACGCGTCGATTTCTCGTTCGGCGTGCAGGCGTTCACGGACACATTCTTGTTTGCCAGCGCCCACCTCGCCCGCAACGGCAGCAACGATCTCATGCATTTACCCCTGACCGGCGACATGCGTGCTCGCGCCGCCGACGCAAACATTCTGCCGCTGGTGTTTTCGGAAGTAGATCACGCCGCCGGCGTGCTGACCGCGAATGCAAACATCGGCGGCACACTCGCCGCACCCGAGATCAACGGTCGCGTCGAGCTGGCGAATGGCGAGCTCGATTCCTATCGCGTCAACTTCGCGTTGCGCGAATTGAATGTGGTCGCCGATCTCGCCAACAACGGCCTGGACTTCCGAGGTGCCGGGCGCGCCGGTGAAGGCGAGCTGCAGGCGGACGGACGATTTACGTGGAGCGAGGGTGCATCGAGCGGCAGCCTGCACTTGAAAGGGCAGAACCTGCTGGTCGCCGATCTGCCCGAGTATCGAGTCGTCGCATCGCCCGATCTGCGCTTCAACTTCGCCGGCAACCGAGTCGATGTCGGCGGCGACGTGACGATCCCGAGCGCACGCATTCAACCCAATCAATTGAGCGGCGCCGTGCGGCCCTCCGACGACGCTCGCTATGTCGACGAGACGGAAGCGGAGCGCGCCGGCCGCATGGTCGTGCACAGCGAAGTGCGCGTGAACATTGGCGATGACGTTCGTGTCGACGCATTTGGATTGCAAGGCCGCTTGGGCGGCGGCGTCGGCACGACGGTTCATACGGGCGAGATTCCCATCGGCCGCGGCGAACTGCGGGTCATCGACGGGCGCTACTCGGCGTACGGGCAGAGTCTGGACATCAACAAGGGACAACTGCTGTTCGAGGCCTCGCCGCTCGACGACCCGGGCCTGGACATCGAAGCTCGCCGCAAGATCGAAAGCGTTACCGTCGGTCTGAACGTGCGCGGCACGTTGCAAGCCCCGCGACTGTCGTTCTTCTCCGATCCGTCGATGGCGCAGACGCAGATCGTGACTTATCTGCTTACGGGCAAACCGCTCGATTCCGTGGGTGGCAACGACGAGGCCACCATGAGTTCCGCGCGCGAGGGACTGGCGTTCCAGGGTGGCGGTTTGCTGGCCTCGCAAATCGGTCGCCGCCTGGGATTGGAGGAAGTCGGCGTCGAAAGCTCCGTCGGCAGCGACGGCGGCGCCAACCACGAGCTGGTGCTGGGCAAGTTCCTGTCGCCGCGCCTGTTCATCAGCTACGGCATCTCGCTGACGGAATCCATCAATACCTTGAAGCTGCGTTACACGATCAGCGACAAATGGATTTTCAAGACCGAGGCCGGCGAGAACCAGAGCGCCGATCTCGAATTCACCATCGAACGTTAGTAAAGCAACGCTCTGAGCGCGGCCACCAGCGACAACGGCTGATCCAGCAGCACGTGATGATGCGATTCGGGAATCGCGATCGGTCCGCGACAGTTGGGAATCAGGCGGACGATTTCGTGCGCCAGCTCGTGCGACACGACGGCGCTGTCGTCTCCATAGATATAAGCGACCGGCACCTGGATGCCTGCCAGCAGGCTCGAGAGGTTGCGCTGAACACGCAGCCGCGGCCGGGTGTCGTCGAACTTCCATGACCAGCCGTCATCGACGCGCTTGATCGAATGCTCGGACACATGATTCACGATGTAGTCGGCCGCGCGATTCTGCGCCGGCACCAGACGAAACCGCGCGCGAGCCGCCTCGTACGTCGGATAGATCTTTTTCTGTCGCAGCTCCGAGGGTCGGAGTTTGGGTTCGCCGTCGTTCAACTGAACGAATGAATCGATGATGACTGCGCGCCCGATACGATCCGCATGATGCGCGCACGCGTGCAGGACGCGACCACCACCAAAGCTGTGCCCGACCAGCGCCGGGCGGTCGAGGCCCGCGTGCTCGATCACCGCCAGCAAGTCACGCGAATAATTCTCGTCGGTGTACTCGGGACGACCGCCGCTGTCGCCCATGCCGCTGAAGTCGAGCGCTACGACTCGATAGCGTTCGATCAGGAACGGCGCGATGAAACTCCACCATCGCGCGTGCGCGCGAAAGCCGTGCGCCAGCACCAGCCCGGGTTTGTGAGTTTCGTGCGCGTTCCAGCTCAAGTAATGAAGGACAGTGCCGCCCGCGTCGACATAGTTTGATTCGCACGGTGTCGCCAACGCGCGCGTGAACCACTCGGGCGGCAGGAACGAATCGTCGATGGCGGCGCTGTCGCTCATTCGGGCGACTCAGTCGAACTCGGTCGGCAGCGACTGATTGAGGTAGTGGTGATACACCCGCTGGATCTGCGCTTCGGTGATGCGCCCGGTGGACAGCTCCGGCAGCTTGTCGACGGGAAAGAACTGAACCGCGGTCGTTTCGTAACTGGTGCGGAAGTCGCCGCCGGTGATCTCGCACAGGAAGAACATCTTCCAGACGTGGAACAGATACTGCGGATGATTGTGCTTGTTGCGATCGAAGACCGCCGCGAGCTTGAAGGCCCGCGCAGTGAAACCGGATTCCTGTTCGATTTCCTTCTCGACCGCGCGCGACGGCGAGTCGTTCACGTCGGCCCAGCCGCCGGGCAGCGTCCATTTGCCGTCGAGCCGTTCCTGCACCATCAACACCTGATCGCCGCGAAACACCGCGCCACGCACGTCGACCTTCGGCGTGGCGTAGCCATCTTCCACCAACCAGGCGGCGCGCAGCTGGTCCGGTGTCATCGATGACTCGAGCGCCAGCATCTCGCCAGCGATCTGCGCCAGCTCGCGATACCGCTCGCGGTCGTATTCCTCGTGCGTGAAGTGCAGACCGGTTTGCGACAGCGCCAGCAGACGACGCGACAGATCGAGCAGTGAAGACATGGACCGTCCGCGATGACCGGGGAGCCGGAAGCTTCTCGCGCCCTGCCGGTCCATGCAACTTGATAAACACCGACATGCATGCGAGCACGCAAGTTCGCTACGGCCAGCATGCAATTGCTCTATGATTCCCGCCCGCAGCACTGTTTCACTTCCATGAACGATTCCGCCCGCGCGAGCCCGCTCGCGCCCGTTGCGCCTCGCCTCGACGGCCGGGGTCTCGCCGCTTCCGTTTCTGCGTTCCTGATCTGGGGATTCCTGCCGCTGTATTTGCATGTCCTGCAGCGGGTGCCCGTTCTGCAGTTCACGGCGCATCGTCTGGCGTGGGGATTTCTGTTTGGCTTCGGCTGGCTGCTCGCGCGCGGCGAAGGCCAGCAGATGTTCCGTGCCCTGCGCGATCCGCCAACGCGCAACAAGCTGTGCATCACCGCCGCCCTGATCGCGATCAACTGGTGGATCTTCATGTGGGGCACGGCGAATCATCACGTGGTGGAAGTCAGCCTCGGCTACTTCATGGCGCCACTATTGAATGTCGTGCTCGGCATCGTCGTATTTCGCGAACGGCTGAATCGCGCGCAGACCGTCGCTGTTTTGATCGCCGCCGCCGGCGTCATTTATCTCACCTGGTCCGCGGGCCGGCCGCCCTGGCTGTCGCTTTGGCTCGCGTTGAGCTTTGCCTTGTATGGACTGGTGCGCAAGGTTGCGAAGGTGGAGGCGCTGCCCGGCTTCACCGGCGAGACCTTGCTGCTGTTTCCGGTCGCGGCGGTCTACATCTTATGGTGCGAGTTCAGCGGCCAGGGCGTGATGACGGAACTCGGCTGGGGCCTCAACGCCCTGCTGCTG
The DNA here is from genome assembly GCA_040509855.1 of Steroidobacter sp. Classification (GTDB taxonomy): domain Bacteria; phylum Pseudomonadota; class Gammaproteobacteria; order Steroidobacterales; family Steroidobacteraceae; genus Steroidobacter. Next base: position 1,887 of record JBEVKA010000544.1, on the reverse strand, counting down.
CTCGGCGGCCCGATCACCGCAATCCCGCTGGTGCTGTTCGCGGTCGGCGCCCGGCGCATTCCGCTTTCGACTGTAGGACTCCTGCAATACATCGCGCCCACCATGCAGCTGCTGACCGCGGTGTTCGTGTTCCATGAGGCCTTCACCTCGGCCCGCATCGTCGGGTTCTCGATGATCTGGGCCGCGCTCGTCATCTATGGAATCGACGGGCTGCTGGCTTCGCGCCGGCGAGGGTCGGAAATCGAGCATTGACAGCTCCTGCATAATTATGCACCATGCGCGCCTTTTTATGCATAGGGGCGGACGGGCGCTCGCCATTTGAAAGTGGCGCGTCATCCACATGGCTGCAGAGATCCATCAATCCGTGGCGCGCCGGGCGGCGATCCTCCGAATCATCGGCGAGAGCCTCGTGCGCAATCAGGATGAGTTGGTGAAAGTGCTGCGCAAACAGGGCTTTGACGCCACTCAGTCGAGTGTGAGTCGCGACCTGCGCGAGCTCGGCGTGGCCAAGGCGGGCGATCGCTACATCCTGCCGTCGCAGGATGTCCCTTCGGTTGCGAACCCGTTCTCGGCCGTGGCCCGGTTCGTCACGGAGATCAAGACGGCTGGCGCGTCGCTGACTGTGGTCAAGACGACCACCGGCACGGCGCAGAGCGTCGCGGTCGCCATCGACAGCTCCGAGTGGCCGGAGGTCGTTGGCACGATCTCGGGCGACGACACCATTTTCATCGCGACGGATGAAGCGAAGGATCAGAAGAAGCTGCGCGAGCGGCTTCGCGGAATTTTTGGTTTGTAACGAACTGAACGCACGCACATGACTGCAATCGCATCCCTGCCTCCGGGCAACGAGCCCATCCTGCTGGCCTTCTCCGGCGGCCTCGACACTTCCTTCCTGGTGCCGTGGCTGTCGGCGAATTACGGCCGCCCCATCATCACCGTGACCGTCGACACCGGCGGCATCGACGCGGCGGCGGCGAAGGTGCTGGATGAGCGTGCTCGTGCGTTGGGCGCGAAGGATCACATCCTGGTCGAAGCCAAGCAGGATTACTTCGAGCAGGTCATCAAGTACCTCATCATGGGCAACGTGAAGCGTGGGCAGATGTATCCGCTGTGCGTCGGCGCCGAGCGCGTGATGCAGGCGCAGACCATTGCCGAATACGCTCGCAAGCTCGGCACTAAAGTCGTCGCGCACGGCTGTACGGCCGCGGGCAACGATCAAGTGCGCTTCGAAGTCGCGCTTCGTACGCTCGCGCCGGAGCTCACGATTCTCGCGCCAGTGCGCGATCAGGCGTTCAAACGCCCCGAGCAGCTGAAGTATCTGCAGGATCGCAACCTCACCATTCCTCCGTACGGCGCCGCCTACTCAGTGAACCGCGGCCTGTGGGGCGTGACGATCGGCGGCAAAGAAACATTGACCTCCGAAGGCAGCATTCCGGATCACGCGTGGGTGCTGTCGAAGGACGCGTTCTCGAATCCGCAGGCGGCGGAGCTGCACACGATCGGCTTCGACAAAGGCATTCCCGTCAGCCTCGACGGCGCCAAGCTCGATCCCGTGAGCGTGATCGAGAAGGTCGAAGCGATCGGCGCGAAATTCGGCGTGGGCCGTGGAATTCACCTGGGCGACACCATTATCGGCACCAAGGGCCGCGTCGCGTTCGAAGCGCCGGCGGCGGAAGTGCTGATTGGTGCGCATCGCGAGCTGGAGAAGCTGGTGATGACCGGCCGTCAACAGCGCATCAAGGAAATGTTGTCCGGCCCATATGGCGATCTGGTGCACGAAGGCCAGCACCTCGATCCGGTGTGTCGCGACATGGAAGCGCTGTTCGTTTCCTCGCAGTCGCGTGTCACTGGCGAGGTGAAGGTGCAATTTCGGCCCGGCAATGCATT
>JBEVKA010000543.1:0-4768 GCA_040509855.1 Steroidobacter sp. | reverse complement strand
ACGCACGACCAACCGAGTGCGCAACAAGACGACTGACGTTCGTGACCGCGCCACCAGCAAGGTCGATCGAACCCGCGACGTGACAAAGACCACTGCTTCCAACGCCGCCGCGACGGCTGAGAAGAAGCCTGATCTGCTCGGGGCGGCGAAGGATTCAGGCAAGGACGTTGCGGCCAGTCAGCCAGCCGCACCGACGGAGCCGCTCAAGCTCGCGCAGCCGGATCGTATGCTGAACGTTTCGGGGGACGCGGATGGCTCTGCTTCGGCATCGCGCGACGGCGTGGCGGCCGATGGACGAGGCGCGGCGAACGCGTCGCGTAAGTAACGTTGCAGTTCATGAACGAGGGCGCCGGGGTCAACCCGGCGCCTTTTTTCTGTTTGTCACTAACGAAATCGAGACGCAGGCAACCATTACCGCCACAAAACGCCCACTACAATTCGCGCATGAAAAAGTTATTCCTGCTCGCCATCCTCGGCGGCCTGAGCTGGTGGTATTTCGTCGGTAGCCGCACCATTGCCGAAGAGCACGTCACCAAGTTCTATCAGGACCTCGAACACGCCACGCTGAGCCGTAATCCCGAGGCGATTTGCACCATGCTCGCGGAGGATTTCGAAACCGTAGGGACCGTCAGTGCCGGTGGCCGGCGCACCACGTCGACGCAGAACAAGACCCAGGCCTGCGAATCATACAAAGCGTTGTATGAGACCTTCGAGCAGTTGGGTAACCGGATGGGCGGCATGGTGCAGCTGGATTCGAGCTACAAGATTCACAGCATCTCGATCCGGCCCGACGGCAAGAGCGCCGTCGTCGACTACTGGTCGTCCCTGGACGTGGCCGGCAGCCTCATGAACATTCGTTCGCGCACCACCGACACATTGATTCGCAGGAACGGCAAGGTGCTGATACTGCGTAGTGAAGGCAAAGGTTCGATCCGCACAGGCGGTCAATGACTCACAACGGCCGCCCGAACACCTGCGTCCAATAGATCCCAGGCTTGCTCTTGAGATCGGTGACGTACGCGATGCCCATCTCGGTGTAGTCCGGGCTCATGATGTTCACACAATGGCCGGGGCTGTCGAGCCAGCCCTGGACGACGATCTCTGCAGTCTCGGGGCCGATCGCAATATTCTCCGCCACTGCCCGCCAACGATAGCCGACCCGCGCCGTGCGATCGCCGACGCGGCTGCCGTCCGAACCTTCGTGCTGGAACAAATTGTTCTTATCCATATCCTGGCTGTGAATCAACGCTGCACGATTCAACATCGCCGATAGCGTAAGCGGCGGCACAGCTTGATGACTCGTACGCCCGCACTTACGTGGCTTGCTGCGAGCGTCATTGACCAGCGATAAAACCTGCTGACTGACCTTCTTGGCGTCTCGCGTCTTGGGTGGAAGAAACGGTGTCGCGACGACCAGCCAGACAGCATCGCCCCGCTGATACAACCCGATCTCGGTGAACGCGGGATTGATGATGGTGTCGCAATAACTATCGCGCAGGACGCCGAGAATGGCTTTCTCATCCGTCGAACCTTCCACGCGCATGGAAGCGGTACTTGTGCCGCGATAGTCGGTGCGATCGAGCGCTTCCCGCAGACGCCCACCTCTGGACCATTCACGTGCCACTTCGTCGAGCCCGCGACTCGATCGCAAGCGTTGTTTGACGCCGGGATGGTTCTTGCAGCCCTCGCGCCGGATCTCATTCACGCCGTCAGCAACATCTGCGACTGCGGGCGCCGCGAGTAGCGTGCAACACAGGATCAAACACGTGCTGACGAGTCCTTTCATGCGACGATGTTACGTCACCACATGCGAATGATTCGAGTGCTTGCGTGTCGAACGGCCGCGATTCGGCGTGCCGCCCGCGTCGCTCTCCTGAACGAATTTACGAATCGCATCCTGCAACGGCCGCTCGCCATCGCAGTAGTTCTGCCATTCGGTCGCCTTGCGAATGTAGTCCGCCGCGGTTCGGATCGTGTAACGCATGGGATCCAACCCAGCTTTGACTTGCGACCAGTTCACCGGCATGGACACTGTGGCGCCTTCGCGAACTCGCGGTGAGAGCGGCGCGACCGCGGTCGACATGCGATCGTTGCGAAGGTAGTCGAGGAAGATGCGGCCGTGGCGCAGCTTCTTGGCCATGTTCACGACGTACAGGTCAGGATTGTCGTCGGCCATGCGCACGCACACGCCTTGCGCGAACGCCTTCGCTTCCGTCCAGGTCAGGCGGTTGTTCTTGATGTCCGCCAACGGCGTGACCACGTGCAACCCTTTACCGCCGGTGGTCTTGCAGAACGCCATGAGGCCGAGTGCTTCGAGACGCGACTTGATCTCCTTCGCCGCCGCGATCACGGTCGTGAACTCCACGTCCGGCCCCGGATCCAGATCGAACACCAGTCGCCCGGGTGTCGCTGGCTTGCCGGGCTGACAATTCCACGGATGCAATTCGATCGCAGCCGACTGCGCCAAAGCCGCCAGCGCTTCGACGCGATCGACTTGCAGATAAGGTTTGTGATCTCCAGTGACTGTCACCAACGACAGCAGGTTGGACGTGCCTTGCATGGCATGCCGTTGAAAGAACTGTCCGTGGTCGATGCCATCGGGCGCGCGGATGACAGAGCAGGGGCGACCTTTGATGTGCGGCAGGATCCAGTCGCCCATGGCTTCGAAATAGCGCGCCAGGTCGAGCTTGGTGACGACCTGATCGTCGTTTGCATGCGGCCACAGCGGTTTGTCGGGGCTGGAGATCGGCACGCCCATGACGACTGAGGAACCGGCATTCGTGCTCTTAGCAGCGATGGTCTTTTTCTTCGCTACGGCTCGCTTGCGAGTCGGCTTCGGCTCGGCGACCTCTGTTTCCTCCGCATCGACCGGCAATTCGGCAACGATCTCCTTCGCGGGCTTGTCGGTGCGCAACCCTTTGAACGCAGCCTGGCGAATGTTGCCGCCGCCGGTCCAGCCGGCGAATTCGATCTCCGCGACCAATTGCGGCTTGACCCAATGTACGTCCGCCGCGCGACGCGGAGCGGTCTTGCCGCCGAATGGATTCTCGTCCGTTTCGAGTTTCTTCAGCTTCGGCCACAGCATGCGCAGCTTGTCGCCGCCAAACCCGGTGCCGACACTGCCGACGTGAACCAGATGGCCGCCACGATTCACGCCGACCATCAGGGAGCGAAAGTTCTGCCCGGTTTGTTTCCAGCCACCGATCACGACTTCCTGGCCGGCGCGGCACTTGGCCTTGGTCCAGTCGCCAGTGCGACCGGGGCGAGATTTGGAAGTCAGCAGCTTGGACATGATGCCTTCGAGATTCATGCGGCAGGCGGAACTCAACACCGCGTCGCCGGCGGTCTCGAAGTGTTCGACGTAACGGATCAACGAAGTTGCGCTCTGACCTTGCTCGTCGAGATATTCCTTCAGCTCGGCCTTGCGCTCGGCCAATGTCAGCGAGCGGCGATCGCCGGCGTCGCTATATAACAAGTCGAAGGCGAAGAAGATCAAGTCGTCGGTGCGACCTTCCGACAACGCCGCTTGAAGTGCGGCGCAATCCGGCGAGCCGTTCTCGTCCAGCGCCGCGACTTCACCGTCGATGATGGCGTTGGGAAACTCGCTGGCCGCCTCGGCGATGGCTTGAAACTTCGGGGTCCAGTCGAGTCCCTTGCGGGTCTTCAGCGTGGCTTCGCCATTCGCGATGCGTAGTTGCAGACGGTAGCCATCGAACTTGATTTCATGGCCCCAGCCGGCGCCTTCCGGTGGACGATCGACGGGCTTGCATAACTCTGGTGCAACGAACGCGGGCATGCGAACGCGCTTGCCTTGCTTCTTGGCTTTGGCACGCTTGCGCGGCGTACTCTTGGTGATCGGCTCGACTACGCGAGCGGATGTTTCATCGTCAGCGTCGGGGCGATTCGAATGCCACACCGCGTTCGCTTTGCCTCGCTGCTTCGACAGCATGAATGCCTTGGGCGCGCGGCCTTTGCCGGCTGCGATGTCCGCCATCGGCCGATCCGACGCGACCGATCGATCTTCGTCCATCATTTCCTGCACGCCATCCGCGTCGAGTGCGTGCTCGTCGCGATGTTTTATCAGCAGCCAGTTGGTGCGCTTACCGCCGTAACGATCGCCCTTCATGCGCACGATCACCCAGCTGCCGTGCAGCCGGTCGCCGTCGAGCTCGAACTTGAGCTCGCCTTTTTTCAGCTGTTCCTCGGCGCTGCGGTCGCCAATTGGTTGCCAATAGCCACGATCCCACAACTGCACCGTGCCGCCACCGTACTGACCTTTGGGGATGGTGCCTTCGAAGTCGCCATAGTCGAGTGGGTGATCCTCGACTTCCACCGAGAGCCGCTTGTCTCCAGGATTCAACGACGGCCCGCGCGTCACGGCCCACGACTTGAACACACCATCGAGTTCCAGCCGCAGGTCGAAGTGCAGCCGGGTCGCGGCGTGTTTCTGAATCACGAAGCGTTGGCGTGCGGATTTGTCCACCTTTTGCCGGCCGCTGGGCTCGGCGGTCTGGGTGAAATCGCGCATGGCGCGATAGCGGGAGAGTTTCCGGGTTGCCACGTCGCACCTCTGCGGTGAAAAATCCCAATGCCCGCCCCTGGCGGCGCCGTCGGTGGTAAGCGGAAACGCTGTGGGACCGCGCGACGTTCCGTTTGCGAGAGAACGCCATGAAGACTTTGCCAATAAATGTTTTCAAGCCTGTTGCCGCCGCTGCCTTGGCGCTGATGGCGCTCAGCGCCGCCGGCGCGGACAAGCTCAACGTGAAAC
>JBEVKA010000542.1:0-4305 GCA_040509855.1 Steroidobacter sp. | reverse complement strand
ATCTCGGCCTGGACATCGCCGGACTCAAGCACGAAGTTCGCGAACGAGTGGACTACCTGCCCGGGGCGGACCGGTTCCTCACAGAGATGCGGCGCCGCCAGTTGCGTACGGCATTACTGACTAATGCTCATCGCGATGCATTGCGAGTGAAAGATGCGCAGAGTGGACTGACCCGATACTTCGACATCGTCGTCAGTTCGCATGACTTCGGGGTTCCGAAGGAGTCCGCAGAATTCTGGCGCCAGGCGCAGGCACGGGTGGCTTTCGATCCGTCGCGCAGCCTGTTCGTCGATGACAGTCTCGCGGTCTTGCGGGCGGCAAGAACCCACGGTATTGCGCAGGTGTTCGCGATTTCCAATCCTGATTCAGGCAGCGCCCCGCGCGAGGTAACGGAATTTCCTGCCGTGGCGGGGGTTGCGGATCTGCTGGACGACTAAGCGCCTCTACTCGCTCGTCGGCGTGGGCGCACCAGGCTGACCGCCGGCCGGTCGACCGCTACGGCGCCGACGGCGACGACGCTTCTCTCCATTGCCTTGGGCGTCACCGGATTGCGAGGCCGGTGCTGCCGCGTCAGATGCGGCGGATGGCTGCTGCGGAGGCCTCTGCTGCTGGGGCCTCTGTTGCGAAGCGCCATGACGCGGGCGCGGGCCGCCGCCGCTGCGTGGTCGACCGCCATTCTGGCCCGGACGTCCACCGCCGCCGCGATGCGGGCCTGAATGTGCGTAGCGGGGGCGACGTGCCGGCATCGTGATTTCAGGCAGCATGTCCTGGGGCACGGCAGCGACGGGAAGCTTGCGATCGATGTACGCCTCGATGTCGGGCAGCGACATCACGTATTCCTCGCAGCCGAAACTGATTGCATCGCCGTCTGCGCCGGCACGTGCCGTGCGGCCGATACGATGGACGTAATCCTCGGGGTCCTGCGGCAGATCGTAATTGAAGACGTGGCTCACATCCGGAATGTGCAGGCCGCGCGATGCGACATCGGTGCCGATGAGCACTGCGAGCGTGCCTTCGTGAAAGTCGCGCAGCATCCGCAGGCGCTTGCGCTGGGGTACATCGCCGGAAATGGCTTCCGCATTGATGCCGTTGCTCTGCAGCAGTCCTTCGATGTCTTCTGCCGCGCGGCGCGTATTGACGAAGACCATGCTGCGGCGCGGGTCCATGTGCTTGAGCAGACCGACCAGCAGTCGCGGCTTCTCGTCGTTCGATGGGTAGTAGATCACCTGACGGATGCGATCCACGGTCATCTTGTCGGGCTCGATGCGCACGAGGGTCGGATCGTTCATGTGCTCGTAGGCAAGTTCGAGCACGCGCTGCGACAGCGTGGCCGAGAACAGCATGTTCAGGCGCTGATCCGGCGCCGGCAGGCGACGCAGGATGTAGCGGATATCGGCGATGAAACCGAGATCGAACATGCGATCGGCTTCATCCAGCACCAGGACTTGCACGGCACGCAGGTCGATCACGCGCTGCTTGAAGAAATCGATGATGCGGCCAGGTGTGCCGATGAGGATGTCGACACCCTGTTCCAGATGATGTTTCTGCTTTTCGTAGTCGACGCCGCCGAAAGCGAGACCGAGGCGCAAGCCCGTGTGCGAACCGAGCGTTTCTGCATCGCCATGGATCTGGACGGCCAGTTCGCGCGTTGGAGCGACAATCAGTGCGCGCGGCGCGTTCAGGCTTCTCGAGGCAGGCACCGGTTCGCGGATCAGTCGCGCATACAGCGCAACCAGGAATGCGGCGGTTTTGCCGGTCCCGGTTTGCGCCTGGCCTGCCATGTCCAGGCCGGCAAGGGCCTGCGGCAATGTCTGGGCCTGGATGGGTGTGCAGCGTTCGAAGGACGCATCGGCCAACCCTTTCTGCAGCGATTCAGGAAGATGCAGGCTGGAGAAGGACAGTTCGGTCAGGTGTGAATCAGCCATTGAGTGCGGTGCTGAGCCTTGTAATTGAAGAGGAGAATAGTGAGTCTGTGTGGGTTGTGAATGCGGGAAGCGGAGGCTTGCAAATTGAAATGGGCCCGGTTCTAATAAGCCCAACGCAGCGGACTCATCCGCGCCCGCCCCGACCGGAATACCGGCACCAAGCGACTCCTCGTTGAACAAGACCCCCCTCGGGGTTGGTTCGCTCAACACCTTGGCTTTCGAGCACGAGCACCGCGCAGCTAACAGTCCACGGAAACTTAACCGCCATCATTGTGCCCGACCGAGCACAGACAGTCACTAAATACGGTCCATCCCCCTCCGACTTCGGATTTCCGTATTTCCCAATTCCCGTATTCCCGATCCCAACAGCGAATCTTCCATCAATCGAACGATTTGAGGAGACCTTCTGGTGAGCAGCGACACGATTAAGCACATCACCGACGCGAGCTTCGACGACGATGTGCTCAAGTCCGGACAGCCGGTACTGCTGGATTTCTGGGCCGAATGGTGTGGCCCTTGCAAGATGATTGCTCCAATGCTCGACGAGATCGCCGACGAGTACAAAGCGAAGGTCACGATCGCGAAGATCAATATCGACGACAATCCCCGGACTCCGCAGCGATTCAATGTCCGGGGCATCCCGACGCTCATTCTCTTTAAAAATGGCCAGGTCGAGGGGCAGAAAGTCGGGGCCCTGCGTAAAGCTGATCTGGCCGCATTTCTGGAAAGCAAACTGTGAGAGGCTACCTAGGTAATCAGGCCCGCAACCGTCCAGGTGGTGGTGGCGGCGGCGGCAATAAAGGCGGCGGTCGTCAGAACCGCGGCGGTAACAACGACGGCAACAGGGGAAATCATCGGCAGCCGCAACATGACGATCTGCCGGTCGACGATTTCGATGCCGATGACGTAGGAATCATTTCCCCATCGGAACTGGCCGCATCGCGCCAGTCGATGAACCTGACGCAGCTCAAGCTCAAGCCGGTTCCCGAACTGGTGGAGATTGCGCAGAAGATGGGCCTGGAGAATCTTGCCCGCTCGCGCAAGCAGGACATCATCTTCTCCATCCTCAAGGCGCATGCGCGCAGCGGCGAAGACATCTATGGCGATGGCGTGCTGGAAATCCTGCAGGATGGTTTCGGTTTCCTGCGTTCTGCCGACAGTTCCTACCTCGCCGGACCTGACGACATTTACGTCAGCCCGAGCCAGATCCGACGCTTCAACCTGCGCACCGGCGATTCCATCTCCGGCCTGATCCGCCCGCCGAAAGACGGCGAACGGTATTTCGCGCTGCTGAAGGTCGGCGAAATCAACTTCGACTCGCCGGAAGGTGCCAAACACAAGGTTCTGTTCGAGAACCTGACGCCGCTGCATCCGACCAAGCGTTTCAAGCTGGAACGCGGCAACGGGTCGAGCGAGGACCTCACGGCACGCATCATCGATCTCGTCGCGCCCATCGGCAAAGGCCAGCGCGGCCTGATCATTTCGCCGCCGAAAGCCGGTAAGACGATGCTGCTGCAGAACATCGCCAGCTCGATTACTTCGAATCATCCTGACGTGTACCTGATCGTCCTGCTGATCGACGAACGTCCGGAAGAAGTGACCGAGATGACCCGCACCGTACGCGGCGAAGTGGTTTCGTCGACCTTCGACGAACCCGCAACGCGTCACGTGCAGGTGGCCGAAATGGTGATCGAAAAGGCCAAGCGCCTGGTCGAACACAAGCGCGACGTGGTCATCCTCCTGGACTCGATCACACGTCTGGCCCGCGCCTACAACACCGTGGTACCGAGTTCCGGCAAGGTGCTGACGGGTGGTGTCGATGCGAATGCATTGCAGCGTCCGAAACGCTTCTTCGGTGCCGCGCGCAACATCGAAGAGGGCGGCTCGCTGACGATTCTGGCGACGGCGCTGATCGATACCGGTTCGCGCATGGACGACGTGATCTACGAAGAGTTCAAGGGTACGGGTAACTCCGAAATTCACCTTGATCGTCGTGTTTCGGAGAAGCGTGTGTTCCCTGCAGTGAACATCAACCGTTCCGGCACGCGTCGCGAAGAGCTCATTACGTCACCGGACGAGCTGCAGAAGATCTGGATCCTGCGCAAGCTGCTGCATCCGATGGACGAACTGGCGGCGATCGAGTTCCTCATCGACAAGATGAAGGACACCAAGACCAACGGCGAGTTCTTCGACGCGATGAAGCGCTGATCGGGCCCGTCATTGACCCCTCAACCGCGCCGACGCGCGCGGTGAGGGGAGCTCGTAAGTGCCAACTGGATCACAATTTCGATGGCAGTTCGTGTCGCCAAGGATGACGTAATTTCGCCGTTGCGATGCGGTTCGCGGTTCGGTGAGGTTTGCCGTCATTAACTAGCGCGCA
>JBEVKA010000541.1:0-3260 GCA_040509855.1 Steroidobacter sp. | reverse complement strand
GCCGTGGATTTGAAAGCATCCAGCGCCGAGTCCGATTTCCGCTGGCGCATGAACAGTTACATCTTCCTGTCGCAAGCCGGTAACGTCGACATCGCGGTGAATGGCGGTATTCCCATCATCACGCCGCAGCTCGACCTGGCCGATGTGGGCAACTGGCGGCTCGATACTCTGCGCATCCAGCCACGCACACGTGAAGAACAGAACGACAACATCGCGCTGGATGTCACCTTCGGTGACGAGGAACGGAACATCAAAGGCGGCATTCTGCTCAACACCTACGAGCGCGAGCGCCTCACCTATTCGTCCTCCGTCGGTGTGACTCAAGGCGCGGCGCTGGCACCGTTCGGCTACACCGGTCCGGCCAATCTCAATCAATTCAACATCGCGCCCTACAGCGAAGTGGTGCCGGTGAATTACGGCAAGGACTTGGACGGCCCCGTCGGTTACAACCGCTGGATCGTCACCGATCTGGACGCCGCCTCGCGACTGATGAATCCCGGTGCGCTCGACGCGGCCGCCAACCTGGATTTCCAGAACTCCGGCAGCTTCGAGGAAGACAATCAATCGGCTTACGTGGAAGCGAATGCCGCGTTCGACGTGTTCGGTCGCAACCTGCGCGTCAATGCCGGCTTGCGTTACACCAAGACCGAGCACGACCTGGTGGGCTTCATCCGCGTTCCGACGACGCCGCCGGCCGCGAACAATTTGTTCGGCTTGCGCGAAGCGCAGTACGGGCGCAACACCATCAAGGGCGAATATTCGGAAACGCTGCCGTCGGTGAACCTGGCGTACGACGTGAGCTCCGATTTGATCGCGCGCTTCTCGGTCTCGCAGGCGATGACGCGGCCGAATCCTTCCGACCTGCAGCCGTTCACCAGCATCAGCACCAGCGGTGTGGTGTCGCAGGGCAATCCCAACCTCGATCCCTATCTCGCCGATCAGCTCGACGGTGGTCTCGAATGGTATTTCGCGGAGGGCTCGGTGCTGGGCGGCAACTTGTTCTACAAGGAAATCACCGGCTTCGTGACACGCCGGAACGTGCCGCAGCCGTTCCGTAACGCCGGCATCGCGCTCGACACCATCACCGATCCGACCATCCTGGCGCTGTTGCCCAATGGGCTCGACACGATCCTGCTGTTCAACACGCCGGTGAACATCGAAGCCACGACCTACCTGAAGGGCCTGGAACTGCTGTATCAGCAGCGCCTGGACTTCCTGCTCGAAGGCCTGGGCGCGTCGATCAACTTCACGCGACTGGATTCGGGCAGCCAGACCATCCTGGGCCTGGCGGAAACCAACTACAACGCGATCACTTATTACGAGACCGACCGCTTCGCGGTGCGCCTGTCGTATAACTATCGCGACGACTACGTGGAGTGCGAACTGAATTGCGGTTCGACGTCGCCGGAGACGGGCTTCCGGCGCGAGGCGGGGTACCTCGACCTGTCCACCAGCGTCAATTTCGAGGCGCTGGGCCAGGACCTGACCATCAGCCTCGAAGCGCTGAATCTCACCGACGAGGAGGAATATGCCTTCTACGGCTACGAGAACCGCGTCAACACGTTGAACAAACCCGGCCGGCAGTACATTCTCGGCATCCGCGGCCAATTCTAGGATCAGGCACATGAAACATCGCCCAGGCTCGATTTCGCCAGGCTCGATTTCCCGGCGCACGTTCGGCAAAACCCTGCTGGGCGTGTCGGTTCCATTGATCCTGCCGAGCCGGTTGCTGGGCGCCGATGCGCCCAGCAATCGCATTCGTGTGGCCCAGATCGGCTGTGGCCGCATCGCCCGCGATCACGACATGCCAGGCGTGATGAAATCCGGCCTGGCGGACATCGTCGCGGTCTGCGACCTGGACCAGGCCCGCGCCGAGGACGGCAGGAAACATCTGGAGAAGATGTATCAGGACCTGGGCAAGACCGCGCCGAAGATCACCGTGCATCACGACTATCGCGAACTGCTCCAGCGCCGGGATATCGACGCAGTGGTGTTCAGCACGCCCGATCATCAACACGCGCAGCCCGCGCTCGAAGCGGTGCTGGCGGGCAAGGATGTCTATCTCCAAAAGCCGTTCACCATGACGGTCGCCGAAGGCATCGTGCTGCGTGACGCGGTGGCGCGCTCCAAGCGCATTCTGCAAGTCGGCAGCCAGCAGCGTTCGTGGAAACAATTCCGGCAAGCGGCCGAGCTGATTCGCTCCGGCCGCATCGGCCAGGTCAAGCGCGTCGAGATCGGCCTGCCGATCGATCCCACCGCGCCGGACGATCCGGTGCAGCCGGTGCCGAAAGGTTTCGATTACGCGCGTTGGGTCGGACCGGCCGAGTTCGCGTATTACACCGAACAGCGCGTGCATCCGCGCCAGGGCTATTCACGTCCGGGCTGGCTGCGCAACGAATCGTTCTGTCTCGGCATGATTACCGGCTGGGGCTCGCATCACTACGACACCATGCATTGGGCGCTGGACATGGAGTCGAGCGGCCCGTCGAAAGTGGAAGGCAAGGCCGACTTCCCGACCAACAAGATCTGGAACGTGCACGGCGCGTACGACGTGAAGCTCACCTACCCCGGCGACATCCAGGTGCACGTCTCCGACAAACATCCCAACGGCCTGAAGTTCTTCGGCGACGGCGGCTGGATCTGGGTGACGCGCGACGGCCAGGCCACCGCGAGCGATCCCAAGTCCGGCAAGACCATGCCGCCGCTGGACGCGAGCGATCCCAAGCTGCTCGATCCCAACGGCCTGCGCGTCGAACTGCCACGCAGCGACAGCCACCACAAGAACTGGCTGGAATCGGTGCACTCTCGCAAGAATCCGCTGGCGCCGGCGCACATCGCTCACCGTAGCAACAGCGCGTGCATCGTCAGCTGGATCGCCATGAAACTGAATCGCCCCCTCACCTGGGACGTCAAAGCCGAACGCTTCGTGAACGACGACCAGGCAAATGCTATGTTGTCGCGTCCGGAGCGTGCCCCATACGGGGTGACGAACGTGGTGAGGAGTTGAGCGACGAATGCGACGAAACAGCCGGGGCCGATGGCTCGAAAACATCTGTTGCGGGCTGTTGCTGACGGGGATGGCCGTTGGCTCGCAGGCCGAGGGCGTCACCGGGCCGGTCCGGCTGCTGACGCTCGACCCCGGCCATTTCCACGCCGCGCTGGTGCAGAAATATATGTACGAAGGCGTCGACCCGACGGTGCATGTGTACGCACCGAAGGGCGACGACGTGCTGGAACACATGAAGCGCATCGACGGCTTC
>JBEVKA010000540.1:0-6597 GCA_040509855.1 Steroidobacter sp. | reverse complement strand
CCGGCGCCTGCGTCAGCGACATCGGGCACGCAATCGCAGCCGGAGGACACTCGCCTCGATCGCAGTACCGAGGAGCACGACCAACTGCAGGAGTTCCGCGAGCGGGTGCTGCGCCGGAATCCGTACAAGCTGGACAAGTGGGGCATCCTGAACATCCCCGAGCTCGGACCGATCCCGCTGGCGGGGCTCACAGCCGACGAGGCGACCGAGCGGCTGGCGGCTGAGCCGCGCTTGCAGGATTACGTGGTCCGCGTCATGCGGCTGCCGCTCAAGCCGACAGGCACCGACGCGCTGAAACCGTTCGGCTATGACCTGTTCGAGGGCATGCCTTCCACTTTTGCGCCCGCCACGGATGTGCCGGTGCCGGCCGAGTACGTCGTCGGACCGGGCGATACGATGGAGGTGCAGCTGGTCGGCACCGTGAAGGGTCGCTACGCGCTGGTCGTCGGCCGCGACGGCCGCATCAATTTCCCCGAGCTCGGCCCGATCTCGGTGGGCGGACGCCGCTTCGAGGAAGTGCGCAGCGACATCGAATCGCGCGTGCGCGAGCAGATGACGGGCACGCAGGTGAGCGTCGGCATCGGCGAGCTGCGCTCGATCCGCGTGTTCGTGCTGGGCGACGCGGACACGCCGGGCTCGTACACGGTCAGCGGCTTGTCGACCATCACCAATGCGTTGTTCGTCAGCGGCGGTGTCAAGAAGATCGGCTCGCTGCGTAACATCCAGCTCAAGCGCGACGGTCGCATCGTCACCACGCTGGATCTTTACGACTTGCTGCTCAATGGCGACACCAGCGCGGACGCGCGCCTGCTGCCCGGCGACGTCATTTTCATTCCGCCGGTGGGCGCTACGGTCGGACTGGCCGGCGAAGTGCGACGCCCGGCCATTTACGAATTGAAACGCGAAACCAATGCGAGCGAATTGCTGTCGCTGGGTGGCGGGCTGCTGCCAGACGCCGATCCCACCATGGCGACCATCGAGCGCGTCAACGAGCAGCGCCTGCGTGTGACACTCGATGTGAATCTCTCGACGGTCATGGGCCGCAGCTCCATTTTGCACACCGGCGATACGGTGCGTGTGCCGCCGATCCGCCCGGTGCTGGACAATTCCGTGACGCTCAGCGGTCACGTGCACCGCTCGGGTCAATACGAGTTCAAGCCAGGCATGCGCATCGGCGACCTGATCTCCAGCCTGGAAGAGCTGCAACCCAACGCCGACCAGCGCTATGTCCTGGTGCGCCGTGAGATTCCCTCCGATCGCCGCATTCGCATCTTCTCCGCCGATCTGCAGAAGGCGCTGAGCGCGCCGGATTCCGCCGCCAATTTCGAGCTGGCGGCGCGCGATCAGATTTTCATCTTCGATCGCGAGTCCGGACGGGATCGCGTCATCGACCCGCTGATGCGCGAGCTGCGCATGCAATCTCACATCGGCGAGCCGACGCCGGAAGTGAGCGTCGCCGGCAAGATCAAGGTTCCCGGCCGTTATCCGCTGGAGCCGGGCATGCGCGTCAGCGATCTGCTGCGCGCCGGCGGCAGCCTCGATGAAGCTGCCTATGGCGGCCACGCGGAGCTGACTCGTTATGAAGTGATCGACGGCGAGTCGCGCCAGGCCGCGCTCATTTCGATCGACCTGGGCAAGGCATTGAATGGCGATCCCAGCGCGGACGTCGCGCTACGCCCGTTCGATTACCTGGTCATCAAGGAAATTCCTCTGTGGGCCGCCCAGGAGGAAGTCGAGATCCGCGGCGAAGTGAAATTCCCCGGCCGTTATCCGATTCATCGCGGCGAGACGCTGCGCTCGGTCATGGCCCGG
Source organism: Steroidobacter sp. (assembly GCA_040509855.1). Taxonomy (GTDB): domain Bacteria; phylum Pseudomonadota; class Gammaproteobacteria; order Steroidobacterales; family Steroidobacteraceae; genus Steroidobacter. Next base: position 4,785 of record JBEVKA010000540.1, on the reverse strand, counting down.
GCCGGCGGGCTCACCGATCTCGCCTTCGTGGAAGGCGCGATCTTCACTCGCGAAGAACTGAAAGAGCGCGAACGCAAACAGCTGCAAACCCTCGCATCGCGCATGGAGTCCGACCTGGCGTTGTTCTCTCTCATGTCCGCGCAGGAAGTGGGCAAGAGTGCCGGCGAGGCGCTGCAGGTCGGGCAGTCGCTGCTCACCAACCTGCGCGAGGCCAAGCCGGTCGGCCGGTTGGTCATCGACTTGCGGCGGTCGAGCTCGGCTTCGCCGGGTTCGGAACAGGACATCGTGCTGAAGGATGGCGATCGGCTGCTGGTGCCGCGAGTCACTCAGGAAGTGACGGTCATCGGCGAAGTGCAGAGCACGACTTCGCACCTGTATCGCAACGACCTGTCTCGCGACGAGTACATCGCGATGAGCGGCGGGCTGACGCCGCGGGCGGACGACAAACATATCTACGTCGTCCGTGCGGATGGCAGTGTGGTCACACGTACCGGCAACGCCTGGTTCAACGGCGGCGGGGCGGACATCCGCACCGGCGACACCATCGTGGCTCCGCTCGATACTGAACGGATGCGGCCGCTGCCTTTCTGGGCGGCGGTGACCAGCATCATCTACAACCTGGCCGTTTCGGCGGCGGCGGTGGCGTCGTTCCAATAATGTTGACTCGCCTGCGTCACGTTCATAGACTCCGCGCCCGTGCGTTCAACGTTTGAACGGTACTGAAATCACTGGCCCGGGGTATGAGCACACTGGTCGTCGCCAAGTCGCGCGAAGTCGGCACGGACGTGCATTACAAGCTCATGCGCCTGCTCGATGCCAATCCCGGCATGAGTCAGCGCGATGTGGCTCGGGCGCTGGGGATGAGCCTGGGCAAGGTCAACTATTGCCTGCACGCGCTGGTCGAGCGGGGCTGGGTCAAAGCATCTCGTTTTCGTAACAGCCGCAACAAGGCCGGTTACATGTATCTGTTGACGCCCCGGGGCATCGAGCAGAAGGCTCAGCTCGCGGTGGATTTTCTACGCATGAAGATGCGTGAGTACGAGACGTTGCGCGCCGAGATCGAACAGATCCGGAGTGAAGCGAGCGTGGCCGGTCATCTCGAGGACGACGCGAGCGATCGCGAGCAATGAGCACTCAAATCGAACCCTGGCAGGACAGCGAAGAATCGGACCTGCGCAAGCTGCTGGATGCGCTGATCGCCCAGCGCTGGCTGGTGCTCGCGTGCGTGCTGATTTCGACCGTGGCGTTCGTCACGGTCGCGCTGGTGATGACGCCGGTGTATCGCGCCACGACGGTGCTGGTGCCCGCCAGCAACGAGCGCAACTCGCTGGCCGGCTCGCTGAATTCGACACTCGGGCAACTCGGCGGCCTCGCTTCGCTGGCCGGTGTGAGCCTCGGCTCGGCCGACTCGGCCACGGAAGAAGCGCTGGCGGTGCTGCGCTCCCGGCAGTTCACCGAACGTTTCATCAACGATCTGAACCTGATGCCGCAGTTGTTTGCTGCGAAAGACTGGGAGAAGGAATCGCCGCCGACGCCGGCGCGCGCGTTCCGCAAGTTCAAGAAGATTCGCACCGTCACCCAGGACAAAAAAACCGGCCTGGTGATGTTGCAGATCGATTGGAAAGATCGTGAAGCGGCCTCGAACTGGACCAATGAGCTGGCTGCGCGCCTCAACACCGAGATGCGCAATCGCGCCATCGAGCAAGCCGATGCATCGGTGAATTTCCTGGAGAAAGAGCTGGCGGGCACCACGGTGGTCGAGACGCGCCAGGCGATCAATCGTCTGATCGAAGCGCAGATCAAACAACGCATGCTGGCGAACGTGTCGCAGGAGTACGCGTTCCGCGTCGTCGACCGGGCGATGGCGCCCGATGCCGACGATCCACTCAAGCCGCAGAAGCTGGTGTTGTTCCTGCTCGGCCCGCTGGTCGGGCTGGTGGCCGGCATCGTCGGCGTGCTGCTGCTCGGACTGTTCCGTACGCCGCCGCGTCGTGAGGACAGCCGCGCCACTGCCGCGCAAATCTAATATACGGCGAGGATTCGCGTGTTCAACGATAAATCCATACTCATCACCGGTGGCACCGGCTCGTTCGGCCGGCAGTACGTCAAGACGCTGCTGACGCGCTTCCGGCCGCGCCGGCTGGTGGTTTACTCCCGCGACGAACTCAAGCAGTTCGAAATGGAGCAGGAGTTCAACCAGGAGTGCATGCGCTATTTCATCGGCGACGTGCGAGATCGCGAGCGACTGATCCAGGCCATGAACGGCATCGACTATGTGATTCACGCCGCGGCGCTCAAGCAGGTGCCGGCGGCGGAATACAACCCGATGGAGTGCATCAAGACCAACATTCACGGCGCCGAAAATGTGATTCACGCCGCGCTGGTGAACAACATCGACAAGGTGATCGCGCTGTCTACCGACAAAGCCGCGAGCCCGATCAATCTGTACGGTGCCACCAAGCTGGTCTCGGACAAGCTATTCGTGGCGGCCAATAATTTCGCCGGTGCTCATCGCACCCGTTTCGCCGCGGTCCGATACGGAAATGTCGTGGGCTCGCGCGGCTCGGTGGTGCCGTTCTTCCGCAAGCTCATCAATGAAGGTCGCGATCATTTGCCGATCACCGACGCGCGCATGACCCGCTTCTGGATCACGTTGCAGCAGGGCGTCGACTTCGTGCTCAAGAACTTCGAGCGCATGTACGGCGGCGAAATCTTCGTGCCCAAGATTCCTTCGGTCACCGTGGTCGACCTGGCGAAGGCGATGGCGCCGCATCTGCCACACAAGATCATCGGCATCCGTCCGGGCGAAAAGCTGCACGAGGTGATGTGTCCCTCGGACGATTCGCATCTCACGCTCGAGTTCGAGGATCACTTCGTCATCAAGCCGACGATCCAGTTCTCGGAGGCGGATTACAGCGTCAATCGCCTGGGCGAGCGTGGCCGGCCGGTGGAGCAGGGTTATGAATTCCACTCGGGCAAGAATCCGCGCTTCCTGTCGGTGCAGGAAATCATGGCGCTGAACCACGTGGTCGAAGGCAAATGATTCCTTACGGCCGTCAGCACATTACGCAGTCGGACATCGATGCGGTGATCGCGGCGCTGTGCTCGGATTTTCTGACGCAGGGTCCCGCGGTGCCGGCATTCGAACGTGCCGTCAGCGAGCGCGTGCGAGTGAAGCATGCGATTGCAGTCAACAGCGCGACCTCAGCGTTGCACATTGCCTGCCTGGCTCTGGACGTCGGGCCGGGCAGTTTGCTGTGGACGGTGCCGAATACATTCGTTGCCTCTGCCAACTGCGCTCGCTATTGCGGCGCTGAGGTCGACTTCGTCGATATCGATCCGCTCACTTGGAACATGAGTGTGCCGGCGCTGCGTGCGAAGCTGCAGAGCGCTCGTGCGGCCCGCAAGCTGCCGTCGGTCGTGGTGCCGGTGCACTTCGGCGGACAACCGACGCAGCAGCAGGCCATCTGGGAACTGGCTCGGGAGTTCGGCTTTCGCGTGATCGAAGATGCGTCGCATTCGATCGGTGCGTCGGCGCACGGCGAACCGGTGGGCAGTTGTCGTTGGTCGGATATCACCGTGTTCAGTTTTCATCCGGTGAAGATCGTCACCTCCGGTGAAGGCGGCATGGCGCTGACCAATGACCCGGCGCTCGCGCAGCGGCTGGCGATGTTGCGTAGTCATGGCATCACGCGGGACACGAAGCGGATGCGTGGTTACGTCGCGGATTCTTCCGATCCAGCGGAGCAGACGCCACCTTCCTGGTACTACGAGCAGCAACTGCTCGGCTTCAATTATCGCATGACCGATCTGCATGCGGCTCTCGGTCACAGCCAGCTGGCGCGCATCGATGAATACGTCGAGCGCCGCAATGTGATTGCCCGTCGTTACGACGCGCTGTTGCAGGATTCGCCGTTGCGTCTACCGCTCATCGAGCCCGGCAACGTCTCGGCGTTTCACTTGTATGTAGTGCGCCTGCAGCCGGGCGCGACTCGCAAGACACATCGCCAGGTGTTCGATGAATTGCGCCGGCGGGATATTGGCGTGAACCTTCATTACAGTCCCGTTCACCTTCAGCCGTACTACCGTGACCTGGGCTTTGGCCCCGGCTCGTGTCCCGAAGCCGAAGCGCATGGTCGCGAAGCGATCACGTTGCCTTTGTTTCCAACGTTGACCGAGCGCGACCAGGACGCCGTGGTGGCGGCATTGCGGGAGGCTTGGTGAAAGTCGCCGTCATTCCGGCGCGTGGCGGCAGCAAGCGCATCCCGCGCAAGAACGTCAAACGTTTCGCCGGCAAGCCGATGATCGCTTACTCCATCGAGTGCGCGCTCGGCAGCGGTTTGTTCGAACGGGTCATCGTATCGACCGACGATAGCGAGATCGCGCAAGTGGCTCGCGATCACGGCGCCGAAGCGCCGTTCGTGCGTCCACCCGAGCTTTCCGACGATCACACGGGAACGACTGAAGTCGTGGCGCACGCCGTGCAGTTCCTGCAGCAGCAACACGATCTCACCGCCGTGTGCTGTATCTATGCGACCGCGCCGTTCGTCGATCGCGACGATCTGGTGCGCGGCTGGTCACTGCTCGAAGCGGGCGACTGGCACTATGTTTTTTCCGCCACGACGTTTGGCTTCCCGATTTTTCGTTCCTTCCGGCGCACCGAAGCGAACGGCGTGCAGATGTTTTTTCCGGAACACCTGCTCACGCGCTCACAGGATCTGCCGGAGGCGTGGCACGACGCCGGGCAGTTCTATTGGGGCCGTCCGCAGGCGTGGCTCCAGCGCC
>JBEVKA010000539.1:0-10535 GCA_040509855.1 Steroidobacter sp. | reverse complement strand
CGTGGCCGCAGGAGCGGCGATGCTGTTGATGACGCCCGTGGTCGTCGCCGTCAGCGTCGTGGTGTCGGTGAGGCCGACCGCCGCACCCGGCGCCGTCGTCACTTTCACGAACAAGCGAGCCGATTCGTTTGGCGACAAGCCCGCGCCGGTGCTCGCACCATTGGTGCCGCCGGTGAGCGCGGACAGGTTGGTGATGACCGGATCGGAGGGATCGAGCACGCTGTCGTTGTTACGGTCCCAGTACACCACGCTGGTGAAGCCGGCGGTGCTCGAATAGCCGAGCGTGACGGTGCTGGCCACGCCATCGCCTTCGATGGTGTTGCCGGTGTTGGTGATGGTGTGGGCGTAGACGATGGTGCCGCCCGAGGTTGCCTGGCCGGTGTTGTTCGGCGACAGCACCAGGCTGCGAATCGTGTTGACGCTGATGGCCATGTGCAGGGCGTCGGTGGCGCTGGTCGCGGGCGACAGCGCACGGAAATAAACATCGAAGCCCGTGGTCGCATTCGCCGGCGCCGTGACGTCGGCGTAGAACGTGCGATTGCTGCTGGCGTTGACCACGCCCGTGTTGCTGATGACGGTGCCATTGGTGTCGCGGAACACGACTGACCAGCCGGTCGGCAGTGCGACCGTGGCGAGCGTGCCGTCGGTGGTCGCGCTCAAGTTATATGTATCGGCGGCGCCGGTGCTGTTCGCGATCACCAGAGTGATGCGTGACGTGGCGCCAGGAGCGACGGCCGTCGTGGACACCGCCGCGACTTCCGGGCCCGTGCCAACGCCGAGGCCGCCGCTGGTCATGTCGACAGCGCTGGTGGTGATGGTCGTCAGCGTGTTGGTGCCGTTGTCGAACTTGGTCGGATCCGTCACCGAGCGGCCCACCACGTCGAACGTATAGGGGCCGCCGTGCACGCCGGTCGGCAACGTCGCGATCACCACGATGTTCCGAGTCGCGCCGCCACTCACCGGGCCCGTGTCCGGAATGCCGTCGTTGTTGCTGTCCATCAGCGGCGTCACGCCGTCGGCGCGGAACAGCTGGAAGGTGGTGCCGGCCGGGAACGCGTTGTTGGCCAGCGTGATGTTGAACGTGTCGGTGCCGTTGCCCAGGTTGATGACCGGGTTGGTGAACGTCACCACGCCACCCTGCACAGCCGAGGCGACGGTGGAGTCGTTGACTTGCACGCCGGAGGTCTGCTGGACCGTGTACTGAGCCGTGTTCGTGTTGGTGGTCGCGACGGTGCTCGTGCCGTCGTTGTATGAATAGGTCGCGGTGCTCGCGGTGGCCGGATTCGCGCCCGGCGGCAGGGCGGAATTCACATTCACCTGGAACGTCAGCGTGCCGCTCACGCCTGGTGCAACTGAATCGATGACGGCGGTCACGCGGCCCGACTGGGTGAAGCCGAAGTCATACGTCATGCCGCTCTGGTTGCCGCCCGCCGCGTCGGTCAGCACGGTGCTGCCCGTCGCGCTCCAGCGGCCGCTGCCGGCCACGTAAGTGAAGCCGGAAGGAATCACGTCCGCCAAAGTCACATTGGTCGCGGTCGTGTTGCCGGTGTTGGTGTACGTGATCGACAGTGTGCGTGAAGTCACCGAAGGCGAAGGACCCACGGCGACGTCGATCGCGTGCGTCACTGTAATCACGCCCTGCGCGGTGATGGTCGTGGTGTCGGTGTTCGACTGCGCGACGGTGTTGTTGAAGCCGCTGGTCGCGGTCACCACCAACGCGTTGGTGTTGCCGACCACCACCGAGCTAGGCACCGTGCCGACGACGACGAAGTTGAATGCGCGTCCCGCGGCGAGTTCGCCGGTCGAGGTGATCGGTGTGTTGCTGTCCGGGATGCCGTCACCGTTCGCGTCCGCGAAGAACTGGCGCGCGGTGAACGAGAACGAGCCGCTCTGACTCGACGAGAGCGCGAATGTATCAACGCCGTTGCCCGTGTTGACGAGGGTGTGCGGATAGAACACCTGGCCGCCAGCGGTCGCCGTCTTGGCGCCGTTCGCGGTGAGCGTGAGGCTCGCAACCTGTTGCACGGTGGTCGTGACCGTGTTCGACGTCACGGTGCGCGTTACGTTGGAATCGTCCGAGTACGTGGCGGACGCCTGGTTGCCGATCTGGGATCCCGCGGGCGGCGCGGCCTGTGCGATGAGTGCATATGCGCCCATCAGCGCGGCCGGCAGCAGGATGCGAATGGCTTTGAGAGTCTGGCGAAGGATCGCGTTCATGGGCTTGAAGATCTTCCGGAGCGAATGGTGTGATGAGTTGGGAGCGTGTTAGCGAGTCGGGGTCGACTCGCTGATGCGCACACGCGCGCTCACGGCTTTGCTGCCGCCGGCCGGCAGATCGCCGAGCGGCCAACGCAGCGTGCGATATTCGACGGCCGGAACCAGTTGTTCCTGATAGTTGCCATCGGGCATCGCCACGCGACGCTTCAGAGGAATGGGTCCGAACTTCGCGCCATCGCGAGTGGCTTCGACGGCGCTCGGCCTGGCGCTGTCGAGCAGGAATTCGACGCCGTCGGCCGGCATCGGCAGGTTGGCGACCAGGCCGCGCAGCGGCTTGTCGGAAAGATTCTTGTAGATGACGCGGTACTCGAGCACGTCGCCCGGTTTGGCGCTCTCGGCCGGCACCAGCGTTTCCTTGCCCTGCTCGGTGCGGATCACCTTGCTGACTTCGAGCGTCGCACTGAGCGGCTCGGCGGCGAATGTGGCCTGCGCCAGCAGCGCCGAGAAACAAATGAGGAGGCTACCGATGAGTTTCATGTCATTTCCCTTCAGCAAACGAGACCGAAAAACGTTGAGCGACTGACGCGCCAATCGATGCGGGGTATTTCGGCAGGGAGATCAATCGCATTCACCGAGGCAATCCCCGAAAGGGCACCGAGCCGGCGAGATCTGGCGACTGGGTCACGAGAACGGGCCATCGGCCTCAGGCGAGGTCTGAGGAAATATTCAGAAACGGGTTTGAATTTGGAATATTTGCTCGCTGGGGCGAGCTGTTGACGAATCACCGCGAGCCGTCGCGCGCAACGGCTCAGGCGGGATGGGCAGGAGAGGCTAAGACCGCGATGGATGCGGCCACTAAGACATCTCCCCAAGGCTGGGGAGCGTCGTCAGGCAGGGCCTGGGAAATGGGTCTCGGTATGTACCGACAGGCGTCAGTTACGCCAGTCCGTCAGGCCTTCGCGATCGTTGACTTCGACGAATGACGGCAGCGCGCGCATGCGCTGGATGTAAGGCCCCAGGTGTTTCCAGCTGGTAGCCGGCCGGGGCATGTTTCGCGACCAGCGCATCAGCATGGTCCCGAGCAGGTCGGCGGTGCTCAAGTGAGTACCTATTAAATGAGTGCGGCCGTCGGCCAGCTGGGCGTCGAGGCGGTCCCAGGCGGCTTCGATTCGACGTCGCGCGAGCGCCTTGACCGCTTCCGCTCCGGCCGGATCGCCGTCGGTCTCGGCGTAGAACCAGTCGCGCATCGCCGGTAGCAGCGTGTTCGCCAGATAGATCATCGTCTCCAGCCACTCGGCGCGATCGTCAGCACCGCGCGGCGGCGCGAATTTCTTGTCGGGATGACGTTCGGCCAGCAGCATGAGCAAGGCTGCCGATTCGGCGCATGGCGAACCGTCGACGACCAGCGTCGGAACGCGGCCGGCGGGATTCATGCGCAGATAGTCGGCGGAGCGTTGCGCGCCAGCCTGGAGATCGACCGGCTTCGCTTCGAACGGAACGCCTAGCTCGATCAGCATCCAATGCACGGCCAGGCTGGCGGCGCCGGGCGAATAATAGAGTGTGTATGTCATCGCGGATTCCTTTCGAGCCTGGCACCCGCGAGTAGTATGGCAGGGATATCCTGCGCGTCGTAGAGAAAATCAGCGTGGACTGACCGCGACAGTTTGCGTCTTGCAAACGTTCACGTACGGTCGAGCGCGCAAGCCATACGAATCGCCGGGCACGCGCACATTCCAAAGAATTGCGTCCACCGGTTTTCAGCGGCGACGCCAATCCAACTACGAAGGGGATCCACATGTTCCGGATGCATGCACTCGTTGCAGTCAGTGCTCTATTGCTCACGTTCGTCAGCGCCGTGCAGGCGGCCAATCCACTCGGCATCGCGTTCAAGACCGTCACCAACGTTTCTTTATATGGCAAGCCCACCGGAATGCTCATCGCTGGCCGCTGCAACCATAGCGATCCCGCGTTTCAGACCGCGCGCCGTAATGGCGCTGAAGTGCTCGCCTATGTGAATCCTGTCGCGCGTCCGGATCATTTCGTGTGCGCGCTCGACACCAAGTTTTATATGAATGACATCGGCCGGGTGCCGCTGTGGCCGTATCCCAGCTACGGTCAGCGCAGCGCGTGGCCCAACACGCGCATGACCGATATTCGCGCCGGCTCGGATTGGTCGGATCACGTCGTGACCTACGTCGAGGGCCTGATGCGTGCAGGCAAAGTCGACGGCGTTTTCCTGGATGCCGTGGGCGTGCGGCCGTGGAGCAACCTCGCCGAGTGGAACTCGTGGCCGCAGTCGGAGAAGAATGCGTTCGCGAACGGCAACGTGGATCTGGTGCGTCGCCTGGACGCGAAGCGTCGCGCGATCAAGCCGAACTTCATCATCGTCGCGAACAACGTGTGGGAGTACGGCTCGCAGCGTGCGCTGGAAGGTGAGCGTTATATCGATGGCGTCGCGCTCGAACATCCGAGGCCGCTGTCGCCCTGGCACGTCAGCTACGCGGCCCGGCCGTTCGCCAATCGTGGTCAGAAGCGAGTGTTGGTGATCGCCAACACCCGGGCCGACGCGCAGGCTTGGGCTAAAGTGCGCGGCGTAACGCACGTGTCCGATCAGACCTCGGCGCAGTACAAGAACCCGAATCGGCCGGCCGTGGCATTCCAGCCGCTGAACGATCGATAACAAGGATCACCAGCGTCGCTTTCCGGCGTCGGATCCAGTCGCAACGCTGGGTCGAATAGGGCTCTCGTGGGGCGCGGCGGTATCATGCCGCGCCGATGAGATCAATTCAGGTATTCATGAAATATTTAGCCCTGTTCGCACTGCTGTCCCTGGCGGGATGCGCGACTACGCAACCCATCACTGTGACTTCCTGGCTCGACTCCGTCTCCGCGGTCACGATCACCGCGCAGAGCGAAGCGTTGGTGATGGAGCGTTTCGAAAAGAGACGCACCATCAATGGCCGCGACTACGCGCAGCTGACGGCCATCGAAGTCAATCGCATGGGTGACCGCAAGCTGTACCTGGTCGCGGTGCTCTGGAGCAACGCGCAGCTGTCCGGCAAGCAGTGGGACAATTTCGAAAGCTCGTTCGCGCAGGTGGAAGTTCGCCTGGACGAGCAGGCGCTGACGCTCAACCGACATACTGACATTGCCGCGCTGGGCATCGGCCAGTCGCCGATGCCGCTGCCCATCCCCGGCGCGCGCCAGATCATCTATCCCATCGAGCGCGCTCAACTGCAGGCAATCGCCGGAGCGCAGAGTGTCGAGCTGACTTCCATGGGCGGACCGGTCGCACCTCAGCTCTATGAAGAGCACAAGGACGGACGGCACAGCCTCAACGACTTTCTGAGCCAGCTGCCCGGCGGCTCATCGAGCACGACGTCGAGCAACGTCGGCAGCTAGTCAGCCCGGCGGCGCTTGATATTGGAAGAACTCGATCACCAGTATCTCCGCCGTCTGCTCCGTCGTGACGCGGATCGAGCCCGACGCGTTGTCGAAGAGTGCTGAGTCATCGGCGTGCAGCTGCTCTGATGTAGAGCCGGCGATGCACGTTAGCTCCCCGCGTTGGCAATAGACAATCAACGATTGGCTGCGCGTTGTGAATTCCCAAGGATCGGTGACGACGACGCGTCGGACGCTATGCCGGAAGCGGCCGCGGCGGCTCATGACGCTCAGATCTTCGATGGGGCCGTCGATCAGTTGCGCGCGGGTGAGGGCAGAGCCGTCGAAGGAGTGGGGCGCGGAAGTGGCGTGAAGTGTGGTGGGTGGGGAGTCGTCGGCTTGCAGTTGAATGCCGGCGCCGCGAGTCACGCAGAGCGTTCGATCCATGCCGTTGAAGATAGAGAACGGACCGTCTTCGACCACGGCGGCGAGGCTCACTCGCCAGTCGAGCGTCTCGAAGGTTGCACCCGCGGGAGAGACGGCGATTTCCCGAGTGACGCCGCCGCCGTTTTTCCACGGCATGCGGCGATAGTCGCTTGAACGAAGGATGCGCATGGGCGCAACGGTAGCATGGCGGGCGCCGCCGGCTTTCTTATACCAAGCGCCAGGTCGATGGTGGCCGATGCTGATGCACGCCATCCAAACATCCGTGCAAGCCCCTGCCACTTTTCTGGAGGAGTTCATGACCCACAGCGCATTGCTCATTCGGCTGAGTGCCAAACCCGGCAAGGAACAGGAGGTCGAGGAATTCCTACACTCGGCGCTGTCGTTAGTCGAGCAGGAGCCGGACACGACTGCGTGGTTCGGCATGCGTTTCGGACGAGGTGAGTACGGAATCTTCGACACATTCTCCGACGACGCGGCACGGCAGGCGCATCTCGACGGGCCGGTGACGTCGGCGCTGCTGGAACAGCGCGAGGAATTATTCGAGTCCGCGCCGCGCGTGCAAAAGATCGCGGTGCTGGCGGACAAGTTGCCGACCACCAAGGCCGCGCTGGACACCAAGGGTTTGTTGCTCACGTTCAAGCCGAAAGAAGGGCACGAGGAGGACGTGGAGCAGTTCCTGCGCGGCGCTCAACCGTTCGTGATGGACGAGCCGAAGACCACTGCTTGGTTCGCCATTCGCACCGAAGACGGCGACTATGGAATCTTCGATGTGTTCCCCGACACCGGCGCGCGTCTCGCGCATCTCACAGGTCATGTACCGCGAGCACTGGCGAAGAATGCGCTATCGCTGCTCGGCTCCATGCCGGAAGTCGAGATGGTGAATGTCACCGCGGAGAAGTTGAGCCGGGTTCCGCTGGCCCACGGCTGACATCGGCGCTCGCCGTGGTTTCAGGATCGAGCGTCGCCATCGCTTGATGCTGGCTGAGGAACACACGCCCGGTCAGGTGCTGGAGAAAGTCCGACCGCTGCAGCCGGTCGAGCACCGGACCTTTCACCTCGGATAGATGAAACGTGACGCCCGCTTGTTTCAGGCGGTCCACGATCAGTTCGAGACTGTCGAGCGCACTGGCGTCGATGTACTTGACCGCCGAGCAGACCAGCACCAAGTGACGGATTTGCGGCCGCCGCGCGATCTCATCGTAGAGCCGGTCTTCCAGATAGCGCGCGTCGGCGAAGTAGAGACTCTCGTCGACGCGCACCGACAGCACTGTCGCGCTGGTCACGACGCGATGTCGTTCGATATTGCGGAAGTGTTCGGTGCCGGGCACCTGGCCGACGATCGCGATATGCGGGCGACTGGTGCGCCATAGATAAAGCGCGATGGAGAGGATGACGCCGGCGAGAATGCCGGCTTCCACGCCGACTGTGAGCACGACGACGATGGTCGTCGCCATCGCCAGAAAATCGCTGCGCGAATAGCGCCATGTCTGGCGCACAGTCGCCACATCGACCAACGACAGAACCGCGACGATGATGATCGCGGCAAGCGTGGCCTGCGGCAGATTCCGAAACAATGGCGTGAACAACAATGCGACGATCGCGATGCCGATCGCAGTGAATACGCTGGCCAGTTGCGTTCGTGCGCCCGCATCGGAGTTCACCACCGAACGTGCGAAGCCGCCGGTCACTGGATAACCGCCCGTCAGCGCCGCTGCCATGTTTGCCGCGCCGAGACCGATGAGCTCCTGATTTGCATCGATGCGCTGGCGACGCGCGGCGGCCAGCGTTTGCGCGATCGAAATCGACTCGACGAAACCAATCAAACTGATGAGTGCCGCAGCCGGCAGCAGCTGACGCCACACATTCGCGTCGAACTTTGGCACAGACAGAGGAGGCAAACCGGCGGGCACGACGCCCACGACGCGCACGTGCAAGTCGCCAAGTGAAACGGCGGCGGTCGTTGCGACGATCGCGATGACGGGTCCCGACTTGCATGCGAAGTCCGCGATGCGCTCGCTCACGCCAAGGCGCAACAGCGATGACCTCAGCCCCTTGCGCGACCAATAGATGAATGTAGTCGCGAGTACGCCTATGGCCAGCGTGGCCACATTCGCCCCCGGCATTGCTTCGATCAGTGAGGGCACCAGTTGCAGGAGCGTGCCGCCTTCGGCATTCACGCCGAGCACGTGCTTGATCTGGCTCGCGGCGATCAGCAATGCCGACGCCGTGATGAAACCCGAAATCACCGGATGGCTGAGGAAGGTCGCGATGAATCCCAGCCGCAGCACCGCCATGCCCAGCAGGATCAGGCCGGACAGCAGCGCAAGGATCAGCGCGGCCTCGGCATAACTTGCCGTGCCTGTGCGAGCAATGTCGCCCACTGCGGCCGCTGTCATCAACGACACGACCGCGACCGGCCCGACCGACAAAGTCCGGCTCGAACCGAAAGCGGCATAGGCCAGCAGGGGAGCAATGCTTGCATACAAGCCCACGTGGGCGGGCAGGCCGGCGAGCATCGCGTAGGCGAGGCTCTGAGGAATCAGCATCAGCGTGACGACGAGCGCAGCAAACAAATCGCTCGACAGCGTGGCACGATCGTATTGGCGCAGCCACGTCAACGCCGGTATACAGCGCTCCAGTCCGCCGGGATGAGGTGAGCTCACAGTGACGGCTCGAATCCGGCGCGCACGGACGCGTCTGGCGGCGGAGGCGGGGACTCGGCGAAGCGGCTCATGGCATTCGTAACAAGACGCAACTTGACTATTGGCGCAGAGAATTCTAATTCAGCGACTGTTGATTGTAGCCCTGGGGAGGGCGCATGGTGCCTCGCGTCGAAAGTTTCCATGATCCCGTGACCTCGACGTTCACATACGTCGTGTACGACCGTGACGGTGGTCGCGCCGCCATTATCGATCCCGTGCTCGATTTCGATCTGTTCAGCGCGCACGTCTCGACGGTCTCGGCCGATCGCGTGCTCGCATTTCTGACCGAGCGCAAGCTCACTGCCGATTGGATTCTGGAGACGCACGCGCATGCGGATCATCTCACTGGCGCCGCGTATCTGAAGGAGAAGACCGGCGCGAAGGTTGCGATCAGTCGCGGCATCACCAAAGTTCAGGAACACTTCCGCGCGGTGTATGGCATCGAGGCAGATGTGCCCGCCGATGGCAGCCAGTTCGATCGCCTGCTGGACGACGGCGAGATGCTCCGGATCGGGGGCTTGCAATGTCACGTCATGGCGACGCCCGGTCATACCGACGAGAGCCTCACCTATGTGGTCGGCGATGCCGCGTTCGTCGGCGACACTGTCTTTGCTCCCGACACCGGCACAGCGCGCACCGACTTCCCCGGCGGCGACGCGCGTAAGTTATATCGTTCGATTCAGAAGCTGTTCGGGCTGCCGGAGCAGACTCGCATCTTTCTGTGTCACGACTATCCATCGACCGAGCGCGAGATTCGCGCGGAGACGTCGCTCATGGATCAGATGGCGCAGAACATTCATTTGAAGCGCGATACCGCGGAGGACAGCTTCGTCAAGCTGCGTACCGATCGTGACGTGACCCTGCCGGTGCCGAAGCTCATCTGGCCGGCGATGCAGGTGAATATTCGCGCGGGCAATCTGCCGTCGCCCGACCGCAATGGCGTCCGCTATTTTCGGCTGCCGGTCAGCGGGCCTTAGCCGGATTCGATCAGTCCCGCGCGCAGCGCGACCAGCGTCAACTCTGCCTGGTTCGTGACCTGCAGCTTTTGTTTGATGTTGTAGAGATGAGTGCCGACGGTTGAGGCGGAGAGATTCAGCTCGGTCGCGATTCGTTGCACGGCGGAACCATTCGCCAGGCGCAGGAACACTTCGAACTCGCGCTCGGATAGCAGTTCGAGCGGCGAGGCGGTTCCCGTCATGTCGGCAAGGGCAATCTCCTGCGCCAGCTTCGGATCGATGTAACGCTGCCCGGCCGCGACGGTTCGCACTGCTTCGAGCAATGTTTCTGGCGCCGTGCGTTTGGAGAGAAAGCCCAGGGCACCTTGTCGCAAAGCTCGTCGGGCGTGCATGACATCGTCGTGGGCAGAGAGTGCCAGCATCCTCGCGGTGTGATCGCGGGCGCGTAGTCTTCGCAACGTTTCGAGCCCACCGATGCCGGGCATGAACAGATCCAGCACCACGATGTCCGGCGACACTTCATCGAAACGGCGACACGCCGCTTCGCCGCTGTCCGCTTCGGCGACGACTCGAACATCGGCTGTCGTTTCCAGCAGCAGGCGGAAGCCTGTGCGCACCACGGTGTGATCGTCGACCAGCAAGACGGAGATCATGAGGCGGCTCCGAGTGGAATCTCCGCGACGAGTTCGACGCCATGAGGTTGATTCGCTCGGATGGTCAATTGCCCGCCGAGCGTTGCCAGTCGTTCCTGCAGGCCACGCAGTCCGAAATGTCCTGGACGCGACCAGTCCTGCGTGAGCCCGACGCCGTCATCGATCACACGAACAGCGAC
>JBEVKA010000538.1:0-8679 GCA_040509855.1 Steroidobacter sp. | reverse complement strand
CGCCGACCGGCACGTCCGCGCGCAAACGCAGGCGTGTGGCATCGGACAGAATCTCCCGCAGTTCCTGTTCGAGATCCGCCTGCGGAGCGTGGCGATGCTCGCCTTGCGTCGGGAAATCCCATTCCCAGTACTGCCGGCGCTTCACCGTGCCGTTCTCGACGATGAGCATTTCGCCCGGCCCGAGCTGGCTGACGCCCTTGAACATGGTGCGCGGCGCGAGCGGCGCCCAGAACGTCATCAACTCGTCGAGACCGTTGGGATCCAACTCCGGCGACACCGCGCCGCTGGCGAGAATGGCTTTCACCTCGGACGCAAACACGAGTTCATCGCGCGTGTGCGCGTAGTACAGCGGCAGGATTCCGGTGCGATCACGTACCAGCACCGCGCGCCGCTTGGGACGATCCCAGATGACGAACGAGAACTGGCCGTTCAATTCATCAACGAAACGATCGCCCAGCTCCTCGTACAGGTGCACGATCACTTCGGTGTCGGTGTGGGTGTAGAAGCTGTGGCCGCGCGACTCCAGGAACTGGCGCAGCTCGATGTAATTGAAGATCTCGCCGTTGTAGGTGATCCACACAGTCTGCTTGCCGTTGTGGATGGGCTGCGCGCCGCCGCCGATATCGATGATGCTCAGGCGTGCGTGACCGAGACCGACGCCGGGCTCGACGTGATAGCCATCGCCGTCCGGGCCGCGATGTGCAATGGCCTGCACCATGCGCTGCAGGCGGCTGCGCTCAGGCGACCGTTGCGCGTCGAAATATAAGGTGCCTGCTATGCCACACATGCTGTTGACGTCGAACTGAAAAAGGCCGCCGGGCGCGACCCACGATTGTCCGGGATTTCGGCGCTGGCGGCGTGACCGGAGTCACGTGCACGGTCCGTCAAGTGTCAGGCCCCGCGACACTCCCACCACTGTCCCGCGCACGCCCGGAATCGGCCCGGGATTTTGCCCTGGATAGACGCTGCGCGAAGGCTCTCATTATGTCAGCGCCCAGTGCAACCATGCCTCGGCCGTTGTACGGATAGAAAGCGAGCGTGCGGTAGGCTCGCTGCTCCCGGGTCCAGATGCTCAGCCACGGTTCGGCGCTGCCGAGCATTTCAAACGACGACAAGCGGCGCTCGAAGGCTTCTTTCAGCACATCCCACATCAGCTGGATGCCGGGCGAATGCTCGGCCCAGCGCTCGTCATAACCGATCTTGAGCACCCACCAGCGGCCGCCGTGAACCGCCGCGATTTGCATGGCGATGGCTGTGCCATTCAGCCGCAGAAAACACAGCCGCAGCTGACCCTGCCGCGCCAGGCACGCCGCCAGCGGCAGGAAAAAGCCACTCAGCCTCGGATTGGTGAGCATGGCGCTGCCCTCCCGCCCCTTCCAACTGGCTGCTTCCACGCGCATCGCCTCGGCCATGCCATCCTCGACTGCCGCCGCATCGGGCGAGAGGATCTCAACGTCCAATTTGCCCAGACGTTCCAGGCCACGCCGCGCGCGACGATAATCTTGTCGCCGGCGCGACGAAAGACTTTGGAAATATTGGTCCCAGCTGGAAACGATGGGGACGAACGGCGAACCTGAAGCCTTGAATCGCAACAACTGGCCTCGACCGCGCGCCGCCGATTCGAACGCCTGCGCCAGGCCGCCTTCAGCTTCGATTCGTTGCAAGACGACCGGACGGCCACTGCGAATGACGGCTTCGCACAGTGCCTGTAGCGCTTCGGGATCGCGATAGTTGAAACCGCAGGGTTCGAACAATGTCGTGGCGCCCGCGATCTCGAGCCGCTCGACACCTCCGCCGGGTGTTACGGCCAAAGGCGCGAGGCCAACGATTTCGCCTGCGTGAGTCAGCTGAATGAAACGCAGCATGTCGCGCGCATACAAACTCTGCGCGGCGACCGTGCTCCACTGAGCCGATTGGGGAAACTCCTGGATCGATTGCGGCAAGGATCGCCAGCGCGCGATCGCTTCATCGGCTGAGTCGATGCGACGCAGAGTCTCGACTAACAGCGCCGCCCCACCTGTCATCGTCATTATCGAGCCAGCAACTGCCTGGCGCCGTGCAGAGCCGCCCGGGCCGCGAACAACATCAAACCACTGCCGGGCACGGCGGCGATCGTCCGCAGCGCTTTTTCCTGAAGCGAACTGTCTTCGCGGGACATGGTGCCAGCACGCTTGAGATGAGCCAGCGCCTCGGTGCGGCGAGCTGCAAGCAAATGCATCTTGGCGGCCTTCAACAGCAAGGCACGCTGAACTTCATCGATCTCTTCACGATGCTCGGTGAGGAACTGCTTGTCGGCGCGCCACAGACGATCGATCAAGGCGATGCGCCGGCCGAGCCGCACGCTCGGATCCGTGCGCGTCAGACGGACCGCGTCCTCGTGGCTGCGATTGTAGGTCGTCGGCAGGTCCACATAGAGACAATTGGCTTCCTTGGACAGGCGCGCAAAGAACTCCCAGTCGCCGACCGAATCGATCTCCGGAAAGCGCAGCTTGGCTGGAATCGCGGACTTGCGAATCAGCGAGGTGCTCGGCAACACATAGGGACAGAACAACGAGGCACGATAGATATCACCTCGGTAGAGCGTGAAATCCTCGCGCGGCAATTGCAGTGTCACCGCCTTGAGCGATGAATAAGGCCGCTGCGACGTGTAAGGATCGACGCGCTTGGGCACATGCTCGAACCACGTCGCCAGGCCGTCGTTCACCAGATACAAATCGGACTCGGGGGTGCGGCCCCGGAAGATGTGAAAGTTGGAGAACGTGAAGCCCACATCGGTGAAATTCCGCATCAGGCGCACTTGCAGTTCGAGCTTGTAAGGCGCCCACAGATCATCGCTGTCCAGTAACGCGACGAATTCGCCGCGCGCCTGCTTGAGGCCGAGATTTCGCGCTGGATTCACGCCGGCATTCGGGCGTCGCGTGTAGCGCACGCGCTCGCCATACTGCGCCATCGCGGCGGTTGTATCGTCGGTCGAGCCATCGTCGATGACGATGATCTCGATGTTCTGATACGTCTGCTTCAAAACGCTATTGACCGCCTCGCACAGCAGGGCGGCACGGTTATAGGTCGGAATGATGACGCTGACGAGCGGCGCGCTCATTGCTGTTGAGCATCCGATGAAGTCGCTGCGCCCTTCGCCGCCGCGGCGCGAGCTGCCAGAATCTTTCTACGCGCGCGACCCAGAGTGCGGCGGAACCAGCGCCAGCCACGAGCCCGCAAGGCGCTCGGCAGATTGTGATACACACTCAATGTCACGTTGAAGCGCGAAACGTTCGCGAACCGGTCCTTGAAGGCTTCCTCGCCGATGGTGAAGTCTAATTCGCGTTTCGAGCGCTGCAACCCGTCCTCGATGATTTTCCGGGTCAGCAGCAGGCCCGGCGAGTGCTC
This sequence comes from Steroidobacter sp., assembly GCA_040509855.1. GTDB lineage: Bacteria > Pseudomonadota > Gammaproteobacteria > Steroidobacterales > Steroidobacteraceae > Steroidobacter. The sequence continues at coordinate 5,292 of JBEVKA010000538.1, read as the reverse complement.
CGCATAGCGCACATCGAACGAGGGCTTGTACCAGATCAGGCTGCCGAAATAGTCGAAGCCGAAATGAAACGCGATCGGCTGACCGTTGAATTCGACCACCGAGAACAACAGCCAGCCCGCCGAGTGCAGCCCGGCCGCGAGCGCCAGGTAAAACGTCCGCTGACGAGAGGTCTCGAACAAACTGGGCTTGCCGGCCGCGCGCCAGCGGCTCGTATGCTGTTCGAAGAACACCGGCAACCAGCTCTGGATTTCGCTCAGCGAAGCGACATTGCGAAAGCGCACGTCGCCGCGGGAGGAAAACCAGTTGAGCGGCCGCTTCAGGCTGTACTTCTTCAGCAGCTTCTCGGCGCTCGGCCGATCGGACAACTGCAGCGCCGGGCAACGGACACGCCCTTCTTCGACCAGGTGCATTCCAAACTCGCGGCCCGATTCCCGCAGGTAGAACACGGTGCTGGATTGACTGGGCACATTACTCAGCCACGCGCTGTTCCAGCGTGACGAATGTGTGCGCAAGAACTGGCAGATCGCACGCAGCGACGCCTGCTTGTCATGAGGGACGACGAAATCCTGATAGTCCGCGTTGCCGGTGCCGACGAACTCCAGCCGCCGTGCGCCGAACGTCATCCGTCGCAGCATCATGGCGCCGAAGCCGATGATTCTGCCTTCCTGACGCAGCAGCAGGAAGAACAGTTCGTGCGCTTCACCGAAGGTGCGCCACCAGGCGTCGAACCACTGGTAGGTCTGGAAAACTGAATTGGTTTCGTTAGCGGCGGCCAGTGCGTTCCACTCGGCGTCGCTCAGCGGGATCTGCGAGCGCTGCTCGATCAGCTCGACGGCGATGGCGGCGCCCGACCCGACAGCAACGGGCGAAGACGGCGCGACGGTGCCGTCGCCGCCCGTGTTACCGCCCATGTCACCGCTAACGGCGACCGACACCGGCGAAGGCATCGCGGCCGTAGGAAGAACAGAACGCATCGCCATGCACCCACGTGGCGCGAGTTGGAAGTTATTCGCCACCCCTGACCAAGATATGCCACGGCGCTGCGCCATGGCTGCCCACCACGTCACACCGATGCAGTCGCGAGCCCGCCAACCTGCGCGGCATCCAGCTGCGAACGGAGTACTTCCCTGACGGTGGTGAACTTGAACTCGCCGATCAGGCGCGCGAGCCGCGCCTCGCATACATCCAGGTTCGTGTAATGACGGAATCGTGACAGCCAGCTCGCATTGAAGCGCGGCTGCCCGGCATCGATCTCCCATGGATGCAAATAGAAAATGAACGGCTGATTGTCGCGCTCGTTGATGGAACGCAGCCCCCAGCGTGTGAACCAGTACGGCAACAGCCGGAAATAGCCGCCGCCGGCCACCGGCACGCGACGACCCATCAGCTGCGCGGTCGACAACGGGAATTCGACGATGCTGGCGCCGTTCTTGGCGTGCATCAGTCCCGGACGCGTCGAAGCGCCGGGAATGCCGTAACGATCATGCGCGATCGGAAAGATGCTGGAGTCGTAACGAAAGCCCAGCTCGCACAGGATGTCGATGGCCCACAGCGACTGCGCAGTGATCGAATAACTGGCGGCGCGATATCCGAGCACCGGCGCGCCGATCAAATCTTCGAGTAGCAACTTGGACTCGCGCGTTTCCTGCCGGAACACTTCCGGCGTCTGACGGTATACCAGTTCATGGGTCAGGCCATGGCAGGCCACCTCATGACCCGCGGCATGAATGCGCTTGATGAGCTCGGGCGAGCGCTTGGCCACCCAGCCGAGCACGAAGAACGTGGCGCGGAGGTTGCGCTTGCCGAACATTTCCAGCAGCCGGTTGGTGCTGTGCTCGGCGCGATATTCCATCTGGTCCCACTGGTCGCGACGAATCACCTCGGCCAATGAGGCGACGTGGAAGTAATCTTCGACGTCCACTGTCATTGCGTTGGTGTGAGTTTGATTCATCAGCGTCTCGATGCTTCCGCGCCACCCCAGTAATAAGCCAGGGTCAGGAATGCGCGATTCTCCTGATACTCGCCAGTGCCGTTGGACGTGTCGCGATCATAGCGTTCGGCCGTCAGCCGCAAACCCAGCGTCCGCCAGGCGCGCCAGTTCAGAATCGCCGCCAGGCGGGTTTCGTCGGTGTCGAGGGCGACATTGTCGAACTCCTCTTTCTCCAACGCGCCGCGGATCTCGAAATCCACCGTGCTCGCCAGCTGACGCGAGAACGATGCGGTGTACGAAAAGCGCGTGCGATCGAACAGCGTCGCCGACTCGTAGTCCTGATCGTTCCAGGCAACGCCGAGCGAAAAACCGGTGCGGCCGCGTCCATAGCGCCACTCGAGCGAAGCGACCCGGCTCTCGAACGGATCGGCCGTGGCGGTGATCTGACCGCCACCGCCCACGACATCGCCTTGTAACTGGGTGCGCAGCGAATCGCCGGCATCGCCCAGTTGAGTGCCCAGCGTGAGCGCCAGCACCGAGGACGCCGAGATGTCTCGCGTGATGACCAGGTCCAGCAATGCATTGCCGGTTTCGTCGTCGCCATCACGTTGGAGCCAGGTGTAGCCGACCTGAGCGTTGATGTTGGTGCGCGAGGCATCCAGGTCCCAGCCCAGGAACACACTGTCGCGATCGAAATCGGTGTTGAGTGGGTTGTCGAAATCGACGCTCTCGGTCACCGCGTTCAAGCTGACTTCGCTGCGCGACGAAGCGCGGCGACCGACTGCCACGCCAGCAGTCGTGCGGTCGGCGTCGAGCGGGCTGTCCTCGTAATTCGTGTTCGACCAGCGACCGAACACACGGCCGAAGCCGGTCGATCCGAGGCGCACGGTGAGGTCCGGGCCGGTGGAGAAATAGTTCAAGTCCTCGCGATTCTCCGGCGACATGGGCGAGAACGGATCCGCCTGTGCCTGGCCGAAAGTATCCTGGAACACCCACTGAAATGTTTCCGGCACGATGCCCAGCGCCAGCGAGCCATTGGCGGTGCCGAGCAATTCGCTGTCGTAGGTATTGTCCAGATATTCGAAATACGAGAGGTCGGCGACCGCATCACCGCGGATGCGGCGTGTGCGCTCGGTCCAATCCAGCTCCAGGCCGACGGTGCCGATGGTTTCGTCGGTTTCATTGGCAGGCACGCGCCCGATGTTGTCCGAGTAGCCGACGCCGGCCTCGGCCACACCCGTTACCTCCGCATGCGCAGGCGCGCTCACGGCCAATGCAATAGCACCGGCTGCGGCCGGAGCCGCAACCCAACTTTGCAGCATTCGTCCCATGAACCCTCGCCTTCTTCGGTAACCGCCACTTAGGAATGCGCGGTATTTTTTATTGATTGCTGCCCGCTCACTATCCGTGAGTGCCGGAATCCGGCGCGTTACGCCGCATGTCCACGTCGACCGTGTCGTCGGAACGCTCGCCGTCCTTGTGACCGTAGTATTGGTAGTAATAACCGGGGCGCACTTGTTCATCGGTTTGATTCAACACCAAACCGACCGACTTGCCTTCGCCCAGAAGTTCAATCGCGTCCAGCACCGCGCTCTGCGGCGTTACGCCGGCGCGCACCACCATCACGATCTGCCCGACCGCGCTCGCGAGCGCCATCGCTTCGCTGGTGACCAGCAGCGGCGCCGAATCGAACAACACGATGCGCTTCGGGTCGCGAGCGCTGATCTGTGCCGCTACGTGTTCCATGCGCGCGCTGGCCAACATTTCCGTCGCGGTTTCGCTGGCTCTGCCGGCCGGAAGAATGCTCAGGCCTGGCACGTCGGTCGGCAATATCACCGACTCGATATCGATCTGGTCGTCGCGCAATAGATCCATCAGGCCGGTTTCGTTTTGCAAACCGAAGATGCGGCTGAGGTGCGCCTTGGCTACGTCGGCGTCTACCAGCACCACCGAGAGATCTTTTTCATTCGCGAACGACAGCGCCAGGTTGATGCTGGTGAACGTCTTGCCATCGCCCGGCATCGCGCTAGCGACCATGATGCGATGGCCATTCGCCAGCTTGGGCACACCGCGACCGAGCGCATTCGCGATCAGCGGACGTTTGATCTGACGATATTCGCCGGAGAGCTGACGCTCCTGGCTCAGCGGCGGCAATAGCTCGCCGTGACGTAGAGCGTCGCGATCGACGCGCACGACGCGAGTCGGTCGTGACGACGGCACCACCGGTTCGAGCACGGGCACCGCGCTGACGCGAGGTGCCGCTGGCGGCGGCGCTTGCACGGCCGGACGCGACACCTGCATTGGAATCGTGTGAGCAGGAGACTCCGAGTGCACAGGCGTGACTGGAGCATGCGGTGCCTGCGCCCGCGACTCCTGGATCTTTTTCAGTGCTCGTTCGACGAGACTCATCGTCTACCCCAGGCCTTCAAGGCCCCTTAACCCAACATCTGACGCAGCAGGCGCGAGCCTGGCTGCTGCACAACCACGACCACGATGAACACGACGAACAGCAGCGCCGATGCGAGCGAATATCGCAGCAGGCCGCCACGCAGCTGAGCGCGATATTTCTCCACCCAGCTGCGCGTCACTGAACCGAGCACCGGCAGACCGGTCATGTCCGCCAGCGAGCGGCTGGTGGCGAACACCGGCCGCAACATATGCATCAGGTAAGCCACGCCGCAGCCTGCGCCGATGCCGAGGATCAGCACCGCGAACAGGAACAGCGGGCGGTTCGGGAAAATCGGTTTGAAGCCGGCGCTCGGCGGATCGACGATGTTGAATTTGACCACGCCGGTCTGTTCGGCATCGCCGGACAGGCGCGCCTTCTCCAGGCGCTCCAGCAAATTGGTGTATTGAGTCTTGGTGACGGTGTAGTCGCGCGTCAGACGCGCGTACTCGGCTTCCACTTCCGGAGCCGTATCCACCAGGCGGCGCATTTCAGTTTCATTGCGCTGGTGATCCGCCAGCTGACTGCGCAACGCTGCGATTTCGACGTCAGCCTGATTCAAAGTCGTTTGAATGTTCTGATACACGGGATTGCTGGTCGCATTGGCCATCGCGGCCGCGCCCGGATCGCCACGACGCAGCGCCGCCAGCTCTTCTTTCTGACGAGCCCTCAGCGCTTCGAGCGTTTCCTTGGTCGCGATCACTTCCGGATGTTTCTCGGTGTACTTGAGCAGCAGGTCATCGACCCGCGCCTGCGTTTCCTGGATGCGGGCCGACGTGTCCTGCGGGCTGTTGCCATTGCCCTGCTGCGTACGGCCACCGCCATAAATGCCTTCCGTCGGCGGCACGTACGGCGTTTCGCCGCGCAGCTGGCGCTGCAGTTCCGTGCGACGGCTGCTGGCGACCGTGAGCGCGC
>JBEVKA010000537.1:0-4345 GCA_040509855.1 Steroidobacter sp. | reverse complement strand
CCTGCTATACAGTCCCGCGAGCCTCGAAAACGGCCGTCCGACCTGCCCCAGGACACCGCTTCGGAGCCCGCCTTTCAGTGGCATGGCCAGTTACTGGCCCGTCGGAGGATGACATGCAGATTCGGCTCAAATTGCGCTCCAAGCTGCCCGTGCTGGCGGCCCTGGCCCTGTCGTGCTCCGCGGTCGTCTCTTCCGCGGCAGTCGCCGACGAGCTGAGCACCCCACCGGCTCCCACCGCGGCGGAATCGGCCAAAGGCCCGGCCCAGGGCACGTCCATGGAAAAGGTGGAAGCGACCTACGGCGCGCCCACCAACCGCGTCCCGGCCGTCGGCGAACCGCCGATCGCGCGCTGGGAATACCCGGGATTCACCGTGTATTTCGAGAATCAGCTGGTCATTCACACGGTCGTGACCGGATAGAGAAGTGACTACTGACTAGTGACTACTGACTGGTCGGAGCCGGACGGCGGCTCTGACCAGTCGCCTGGCTCCTGGCCTTGCCGGGTCCGATTCCGGCTCCATATCTCTGCTAACCTTGCGCACCCTCGGGGACGCTCATGCGTCGTCCCGAGCGTTGTTCATTGCCGCTGCGGCCCCTCCGACCAGTCAGTAGTCACTAGTCAGTAGTCACTTTCTCTCCCATGTCTGAAATCCCCCTTCTTCCCAGCCGCGCCCAACTGCAGGTGCGCTGGGGCCAGCTGTATGGCTCGGCGATTTCGCTGTGGTTAGCCGAAGCGGCGCGTAAATCCTCGGGCCCATTGCTGGTGATCGCGCAGGACGCGCGCCACGCCAGTCGCACCGAAGACGAACTGCGGTTCTATTGCGAGCCGGGCACGCCGATCGAAACGTTCGCGGGCTGGGAAACGCTGCCGTACGACTTGTTCTCGCCGCATCCGGACATCGTCTCGCAACGCTTGCGACTGCTCTCGACGCTGCCGCGCATGACCCGAGGCATCGTGATCGTCGATCTCGAGACGGTGCTGCAACGATTGCCGCCGCAGGCCTACATCGACGCTCATGCGTTCGATCTGCGCGCGGGTGAAACATTCGACGTCGCCGCCTTTCGCGAGCGACTCACCGGCGCGGGCTACGTCGCAAGCTCGCAAGTGATGGCGCCGGGTGAGTTCGCGGTGCGCGGTTCCATCGTCGATCTATATCCCATGGGTAGCGACTCGCCCTATCGATTGGATATGTTCGACGACGAAGTCGAGTCGATCCGCGTGTTCGATCCGGAGACACAGCGCTCAGGTGACAAAGTGCCAGCGCTTCGGTTGCTTCCCGCGCGTGAGTTTCCGCTCACCGCCGAAGGCATCCAGAACTTCAAGCGCCGCTTCCGCAATCGCTTTCCCGGCGACCTCACGCGCATGTCGATCTATCGTGACATCGCCGAAGGCGCGCCGCCGCCAGGCATCGAATATTACTTGCCGTTGTTCTTCGACAGCACCGCGACGCTGCTCGACTACTTGCCCCAGAACACCCTGATCGCCGCGGAACGTGAGATCGAGGCGCTGGCGACACAAGCATTCCAGGAAGTCGAGAGTCGTTACGAACAGCGCGGTCACGATGCGGAGCGACCGATCCTGTTGCCGCGCGAAGTGTTCATGGGCGCGCCCGAGTTCATACAGCGGTTGACTTCGTACCGTCACATCGAGCTGTCGCGCGTCGAACTCGATCCGCTGACGCAGACTCTGCCCTATCAAAACTTCGCCACTCGCCAACCGCCGAACCTGCGCGTCGATCAACGCAGCGAAGAGCCTGCGCGCGAGCTGGTCGCGTTCCTCAATGGTTTCTCCGGCCGCGTGCTGTTGGCCGCCGAATCGGCAGGCCGGCGCGAGATGCTGATCGATTTGCTGCACAAGAGTCACCTGCAGCCACAGACGGTCGAGGGCTGGTCGGCATTCAAGAGTGGCAACGAAAAGCTCGCGATCACCGTGTCGCCGATCGGGACCGGCCTGTTATTGGACGATCCGCGGCTGGCACTGATTGCCGAGGAACAATTCTTCGGCGAGCGCGCGCGCCAGGAGCGGCGTCGACGTCGTCCTGAGCGCGATCCCGAAAAAATCATTCGCGATCTCACCGACCTGACGCCTGGCGCGCCGGTCGTGCACGAGGAATACGGCGTCGGCCGCTTCGTCGGCCTGGCAACGCTGGATGTCGGCGGACTCACCAGCGAATTCCTGGTGCTCGAATACGCCGAAGGCGACAAGTTGTATGTGCCGGTGCAGGCACTGGACCTGGTCAGCCGTTACACCGGCTCCCCCGCCGAACACGCTCCGCTTCACAAGCTCGGTGGCGACGCTTGGGAAAAAGCCCGCAAGAAAGCTGCGCAGCGCATTCGAGACACGGCTGCGGAGTTGTTGGATCTGTATTCACGTCGCGCCGCTCGCCAAGGCGAGCAGCTCATGGCCAGCGAAGATGATCTGCGCGCGTTCGAAGCAGCGTTCAAGTTCGAAGAAACACCCGATCAGGCTCAGGCAATCAATTCGGTCATCGAAGATCTCGGCAGCGGCCGCCCGATGGATCGCGTCGTCTGCGGCGACGTCGGCTTCGGCAAGACCGAGGTCGCGTTGCGTGCCGCGTTCGTCGCCGTGCAGGCGGGCAAACAGGTTGCCGTGCTCGTGCCGACGACGCTGCTCGCGCAACAACACTATCAAACATTCGCCGATCGCTTCGCGGACTGGCCGGTGCGAGTCGAGTCGCTGTCGCGCTTTCGCAGCGCCAAGGAAGTGAATCAGGTCATCCAGACGCTGGAGTCGGGCCAGACGGATATCGTGGTCGGCACGCATCGGCTGCTGCAGAACCAGATGAAGTTCGCACGACTCGGGCTGCTCATCATCGATGAAGAGCATCGCTTCGGTGTAAAGGACAAAGAGAAGCTGAAGCAGATGCGTGCAGAAGTGGATGTGCTGACGCTCACCGCCACGCCCATTCCTCGTACGCTCAACATGGCGATGGGCGGCTTGCGCGAGCTGTCGTTGATAACGACTCCGCCCGCGGCGCGCCTGTCGATCAAAACATTCGTGTCGCAATGGGATACCGCGACGATTCGCGAAGCCTGCCTGCGCGAGATCCGTCGCGGCGGCCAGATCTATTTCGTGCACAACGCAGTCGAGACCATCGAAAAGACTGCTCGTACTTTGGCCGAGCTGGTGCCCGAGGCGCGTATCGCCGTCGGTCACGGTCAGATGCGCGAGCGCGAGCTCGAACAGATCATGCTCGACTTCTATCATCAGCGCTGCAACGTACTGGTGTGTACGACCATCGTCGAAAGCGGCATCGACGTGCCTTCGGCGAACACCATCATCATCGATCGGGCCGACAAGCTCGGCCTCGCCCAGTTACATCAGCTACGCGGCCGCGTCGGCCGTTCGCATCATCAGGCTTACGCGTATTTGATGACGCCGCCGCGTAACTTGATGACGTCGGATGCAGTGAAGCGTCTGGAAGCCATCGAGTCGCTCGAAGACCTGGGCGCGGGCTTCACGCTTGCCACGCACGACTTGGAGATCCGCGGCGCGGGCGAGTTGCTCGGTGAAGAGCAAAGCGGCCAGATCCAGGAGATCGGCTACGCGCTGTACATGGAAATGCTGGAGCGTGCGGTCAATGCGCTGAAGTCAGGCAAGGTGCCGCAGCTCGATCAGCCCATGCATCAAGGGCCGGAAGTCGACCTGCACGTGCCCTCGCTGCTGCCCGATGATTATTTGCCCGACGTGCATTTGCGCCTGGTGCTTTACAAACGCATCGCTGCCGCGAAGACCAACGACGAGCTGCGCGAGCTGCAAGTCGAAATGATCGACCGCTTCGGCCTGCTGCCTCCGCCCGCCAAGAATCTGTTCCGCATCGCCGAGTTCAAACAAGCCGCTCGCACGCTCGGCCTGCGCAAGATCGACGTCGGCCCGGGCGGCGGCTCCGTCACGTTCGAGAGCGACACCAAAGTCGAGCCCGGCTCGCTGATTCGCTACGTCCAGCGCAATTCGCGCACGCATCGGCTCGAAGGCGGCTCGAAGCTGAAGTTCACTTTGAGACTCGAACAGGATGAGTTGCGGTTCACTGCCGTCGAACAGCTGCTCGCCGAGTTGAGTCGGACTGCGCCGACCGCGAGTGAGATAGCTGCCGAGCAGGCGCGTGAGAAGGCGATTGCGGCCGCGGCGAGCAAGAGTCAGAAGCCCGAGCCGAAAGGAGTGCCGGACAAATCCCGGGGTGGGCAGCGAGCGAAGCGCTAGCATCCCGCTGACGCCGACCACCGACGCAACCGCTCCATCGCTCCAGGGCTGCTAAACTCCGCCAATGATCCATTCAGCATTCAAACCTGTCGGCATGGCGTTACTGGCAGCCGCCCTGCTGTC
>JBEVKA010000536.1:0-7205 GCA_040509855.1 Steroidobacter sp. | reverse complement strand
CCCGGCCACCACACGACCGGCGCGGTGACTGCCAGGAACAGCAGCGCGATACCCAGGATCCCAACGACCCTCTCGCCGTTGTGACCCGACAACAGCTGACGATGCAGTTGAAACAACCAATGCGCCGGCCACTCACCGGTCGGCGCGTCGCGCATGATTACACCGCGATAGGGATCCACCGCGATGTAACGCTGGTTCGCCGAGCCGGTGGTTTCCATTCGAAACATCAGGCTTTCATCCGCGTGCGGCGGATACTCGATGCGCTCGACATACAAGTCCGGGTGCGCTGTACGCACGGTGTCGAGCAGCGCTTGCACAGGCAGATACGCAGCGAGCGGCTCGATGACCATCGCATCGTGATGCAGGACGCGACTCAACTCATCCCTGAACGCCATCGCCGCGCCGCTCAACCCCTGCACGAACAGCAGGATGCCGAAGCCGAGGCCGATCCAACGATGAACTGTGACGAGAGTGGCGCGAAATGTCATAAATCAGTTTTTCAATGCCCCACGCCACTCCTTGAGAAACCGCAGGCGTTTGATTTGATCGAGGTTGGCCAACAGCTCGGGGCCGACGCGAATGGCGCGCATGTTGGCAGCGTCGATATGCGTGTCGGCAGGCGCTGCCACATCACCGCGCACGGGATTCATGTGCTTGCGTGACAGAAAGGTCTGGCCGCGCTTCGACAACAGATAGTCGAGAAACAACTTGGCCGCCTCGGGATGGCGCGCATCGGCGGGAATCAGCGCGATTCGCGACGCCACCAGCGTGTAGTCATGAGGCAGCACGACGCCAATGGCAGGATCACGCACTTCGCGCTCCAGGGCATACGAACCGATCATGTTGTAAGCGATCAGGTGCTCACCCGACGACACGCGCTCGAGCACGGCACCGACCGATGAATACAGTTGCACGTGAGCGCGCCCCATCGCACGCACCAGCCGCCAGGTATCGCGCGTCACCTGCAAGTCCTGGGTGATATACAGGAACCCGACGCCGGAGCGCTCGGGATTCATCATGCCGACCTTGCCTTGGTACGCGGGATTGTTCACCAGCAGGCGCTCCAGATCGGCGCGCGTCTTCGGCACGTCGGCGGCGGGCACCAGTCGTTTGTTATAAACGATGACGATGGGCTCGGCGGTGGTGCCATACGCCTCGTTCTTCCAGATCGCCCACGCAGGCAGATTGGGTTTCTCCGGCGATGCATAGGCCTGCGCATAGCCGTCGTTGACGAGTTTGATCTGCAGGTCCATCGCCGAACTCCACAGCAGATCCGCCGTGCCTTCCTTCGCGGCGACTTCGGCGATGAAGCGGCTGTACAGCTCGGTTGAATTGATATCCGCGTAGTCGACGTTGATCTGCGGATAGAGAGAACGAAAGTCGCGCAACAGATCGGCTACTTCGCGCGCATCGGTGGTCGAGTAGATCGCGAGCCGGCCTTCTTCATTCGCTTCCGCCACTCGATTGGCGTAGGAACGTGGATAGCCTGCAGGCACAGCGGCGAATGCCGGTGCACATAACATCAGCGCCACGAGCAGGTGCGCGAGGCGTGTCACCGAGCCGGCCTCCTTTGCATTCGTTATCGTCGCCGTCCTCTGGCTAGCAACCGTAGCGATTGATACTGTCGCTAACCTGTCACGCGAGTTCTGGTCGATTTTCGGGGGCATCCGCTTTGGCTCGTATCCTGCTCGTCGAGGATGATCCTGCGCTGCGACGTGGCCTGGTGGCAACGCTGCGCGCCGCCGGCTATGCCGTCGACACTGCCAGCGACGGCAATTCCGGCTTCGAGATCGCCCGCAAAGAACCCTATGCGCTGATTATCCTCGATGTCGGCCTGCCCGACCTGTCGGGCTTCGAAGTGCTCAAACGCCTGCGCCAACGCGGAACCAAAACGCCGATCCTGATCCTGACCGCGCGCGACACTGTGCAGGATCGCGTCACCGGTCTGGATCTCGGCGCCGATGATTATCTGCTCAAACCGTTCGAACCGAGTGAGCTAGAAGCGCGTATTCGCGCGCTCTTGCGCCGTTCGCAAGGCGAGTCCTCGCCGGTCGTCACCGTCGGCACGCTGGTTATCGATCATTCGCTCGGCACCGCCACCGTGAATGGTCGTTCGCTAGATTTGCGACGGCGCGAGTGGGCCGTGCTGGAACGATTGGTGGCGCGACCGGGCAAGCTGGTGTCCAAGGAACGCCTGACCAGCGAAGTATTCAGCTTCGATGAGCCGGTGGCACCGAATGCGATCGAAGTTTATGTCGCACGACTGCGCAAGAAGCTCGAACCCGATGGACCGCACATTCGCACACTGCGCGGGCTCGGCTACATGCTCGATCCTTCCTAGACGAAGATGGCGAGCGTGACCGTAGGCGGATTTACCGCGCCGTTATCACTCACGGGCCGGCTGTTCCGTGGCCTCGTCGGGCCCATGATCGGACTCGCTCTGGTGCTCGGCGCGGGCGGCGCCTGGGCCATTCAAAGCATCGTCGAGGCAGTCAACGATCGCTTGCTCGGCGCTTCGGCGCGAGCGGTCGCGGAGACGCTCGAAGTCGAGGACGGCGAGATCACATTGGATCTGCCGCCCTGGGCGCTCGGCATGCTGGAGAATCCCTCGCGCGACAATATCTATTACAACGTTTACGAGGGCGAGCGGCTGCTCACCGGCTACCCATATTTGCCGCCGCCCGGTGCGAACGAATTCGATACGCGTCAAACCGTGTTTCGTTATGGTGAGTATCGCGGCCAGCGCGTACGCATTGCCGCCGAGGCCCGACGGTTGCCGCGTGTCGACGATCTGGTGGTCGTGCAGGTGGCCGAGACGCTCGAAGCGAGACGAGCGCTCTCCCGCAATATGTTCATTCAGCTGGTCGTGCTCGAAGTCGCACTGATCGCGCTGGCCTCGTTCCTGATTCCGATCGGCGTGCGCTGGGGCATGGCGCCGCTCACACGTCTTCGTCGCGGCATGGACGCTCGCAGCGCTTCCGATTTCACTCCCCTGCCGTTGGCCGACGTGCCGCGCGAGCTGCGCGATCTCGTCACCACGTTCAACACGCTGCTGGCGCGGCTCGACAATGCGGTCGAAGGCATGCGTCGCTTCACAGCCGACGCCTCTCATCAAATGCGCACGCCCCTGTCGATCCTGCGTACTCACATCGGCGTGTTGAAGGCACAGGTGGAGGAACGCGCCAAGGCCGAATCGATCGCAGATATCGAAGCCGCGACCGATCGCCTGCAGCGCCTGTTGATACAACTGCTCACATTGGCGCGAGCGGAAGGCGCCGACCCTTCCGGCTTGGCGCTCAGCGAAATCGACGTCAGCACGACGGCTCGCAGCGTTGCCGAGGACTACGCCATGCAAGCGCTGCGCGCCGGCGTGGACCTGCATTTGCTGTTGGAGGGGCGTGAGCCATTCATTGCTCGCAGCGACAAAGTGCTGCTCACCGAAATGCTGAGCAATCTGGTCGACAATGCCGTGCGTTACAACGCCGGCGGCGGCAACGTGATCCTTCGCGTGGTCGGCAGCGATGACGACGTCGCGGTCGAAGTCGAGGACGATGGCCCGGGCATTCCCGAGGAAGAGCGCGACAAGGTATTCACCCGCTTTTATCGCCTCAATCGCGATCAGAGCCGCCCGGGCAGCGGCCTCGGCCTGTCGATCGTGCAGGTGCTGGCGCAGATCCTCGATGCGCGAGTGGAGCTGGCGAGCGGACGGCAAAATCGAGGTCTTTGCGTGCGGGTGATATTCCGTCGGCCGGCGGCCGGGGGAACTTGAACACGACAGCTTGTTGACAGCTGCGACGCCTAACTTGCGCGCGCAAGAGGTGTCGAATGAGTCCGCTGACCGCCGATCTGGTCGATGCGCATGGCGACGTGCTACGCGGCTGCGAAGCGCAGTTTCGCTCCTACGGCGGCCGTGCATGCTTTAACGGCCCGGTGCGCACACTTCAGGTTTACGAAGACAACGCGCTGGTCAAACAAACATTGTCGAGTCCCGGCGGTGGCGCGGTGCTGGTCATCGACGGCGGCGCATCGATGCGATGTTGTCTGCTGGGCGACTATCTCGCAGCGCTGGGCAAGACCAACGGCTGGGCCGGCATAATCGTCTGGGGCGCGGTGCGCGACACTGTTCAGCTCGGGCTGGTCGACATTGGCGTCAAGGCGTTGGGCTCCAATCCCCTGCGCCCTCGCAAGACCGGCGCCGGGCAGCTCGATGTTCCCATCGAGTTCGGCGGCGCTGTATTTCGACCCGGCGACTGGGTGTACAGCGATGCGGACGGCCTCGTCGTTAGCGATCGCAGTCTGACTTCTGCTTGAGTTGGTAATGCCCGCGCCCGCGCAGATATCACTCGCCGGCGAGCAATATCACATCGCCGACCTACACGCGTTCGCCGGTGAGCAGCTGGATCGCATGCCTTGGGTGCATCGAGTGCTGCTGGAGAATGTGCTGCGGAATGGGTCCGATGAGGCCGCGTCTGCGATTCTGAGCTGGCTCGCTACGGGCGCGACGACTGCGGAGATCGCCTTCCATCCCGGGCGAGTGCTGATGCACGACACGACGTGCGTGCCGGCCCTGGTCGACATCGCAGCGATGCGTTCAACACTGGCCGAGGCGGGCCGCGATCCGACGCGGCTCAACCCGGTGTTGCCGGTGGATGTTTCCGTCGATCATTCCATCGCGGTCGACTATTACGCGTCGCCCGATGCGCTCCAGCGCAACATGCAACGAGAGATCGAGCGCAACGCCGAGCGTTATCGCCTGCTGAAATGGGCTACTCGCGCGCTGCGCGGCGTGACGGTGCATCCGCCGGGCACCGGCATCATGCATACGATCAATCTGGAGCGGCTCGCGACTGTTGTCACGACGCAGGTTCGCAATGGCGCGCGCTGGGCCGTAACCGATACGTTGATCGGCACGGACAGTCACACGCCAATGATTAATGGCATCGGCGTGCTCGCGTGGGGCGTGGGTGGGCTCGAAGCTGAAAGTGTGATGTTTGGCATGCCCGTGATGTTGCGCGTTCCGGAGGTCGTTGGTGTACGCCTCGTCGGTGCGCTTCCGGAAGGCACGCTTGCGACTGATCTGGCGCTGCTGGTGACGGAACGTCTGCGACGGCTGCGCCTGTCCGGAAAGTTCGTCGAGTTCTTCGGGCCGGGTGTTGCCACGTTGTCTTGTGGTGAACGTGCCGTGGTGGCGAACATGGCGCCGGAGTACGGCGCGTCCACTGGCTACTTCCCCATCGATCAACGCACGATCGAATATTTGCTCGCGACTGGCCGTTCATCCGCGCACGTTCGCTTGGTCGAAGCCTACGCACGCCGCCAGCATCTCTGGTTCGATCCCGCAGGTGAGCCTCGCTACACCGAGGTGATCGAGATCGACCTCGCATCAGTGCAGGTCTCACTCGCCGGCCCGCGGCGACCGCAGGATCGCCTGTCGCCACGTGACGCGCCGGCCACACTGGCAAAACACAGCGCCGTGGCAATCGCTGCCATCACGAGCTGCACGAACACCTCCGACCCACGGCTCGCCATTGCCGCCGGGCTGCTCACACGCAAGGCACGGGCGTTCGGGTTGCGGCCGCCAGCCTGGGTGAAAACATCGTTCGCGCCCGGATCGCCGACAGCGGAGAGATATTTACGACGCGCCGGTTTGCTCGAAGACCTCGAAGCGCTCGGCTTCGGCATCGTGGGCTACGGTTGCACCACCTGCATCGGCAACTCCGGTCCACTGCACGCCGACATCATTCGAGCGATGACACGGGATGATCTGCAACCGGTCGCGGTCCTCTCCGGCAATCGCAACTTCCCCGGTCGCGTGCATCCGCAGATCGATGCAAACTTCCTCGCCTCCCCGCCGCTCGTCGTCGCCTACGCGCTGGTGGGCGCAGTTGATCGCGACATCCTGAGCGACGCGATTGGCACAGCCTCAGATGGCCGCAGCATCTACCTGCGCGATCTGTGGCCGAGCGGCGCTGAGATAGACGCAGCGGTCGCAACCGCACTCGATCCAAACGACGTTAGCGAAGAATACGAGCGAGCCGAACGCAACGAGATGTGGCATGCACTCGACGCGCCAGCGACGCCGCTGTTTCCATGGGATGCGATATCGACATACATCCGGAGGCCGCCGTTCGCGACAACAAACCATGCATCGACGCTCGGACACTACGTGGCGCATCCGCTGCTCGTACTCGGCGATGACGTGACGACCGACCATATCTCGCCTGCCGGGCAGATCCCAACAGGGAGCGACTCCGCCGCTCATCTGATCGCACGCGGCGAGAACCCGCAGGACCTCAACGTGTTCGCGTCCCGCCGTGGCAATTGGGAGGTGATGTTGCGTGGCCTGTACACGAATCGCTCGGTTCGCAACCTGCTCGATCCGGGCCTGCCAGCCGGCATGACGAAACACGCTCGCAGCAAAGCGGTTCTGCCACTGTGGCAAGCGGCCGCTCGCTATCAAGCGGACGGTGAGGCAGTCGTCATCGTCGCCGGTGAGCGTTATGGCACAGGGTCATCCCGCGATTGGGCTGCGAAAGGACTGTGGCTGCTCGGCGTGCGAGCGGTGCTCGCGCTGAGCTTCGAGCGTATTCATCGATCCAACTTGATTGGCATGGGCATCCTGCCTCTGCACTTGCCCGCGCATCTCTCGCCAACGGAATTGGCGCTTGCCTCGGGCGACACGTTGGAGATCGATGCCCGGCATGTGACACCAGGCGCGGCGATATCAATATCGATTCGACGCAAGAACGGTGACGTTACATCGCTCAACGCGCACGCTGCAGTCGAAACAGCGCTGGAAACCGAGCTGCTGCGTGCCGGCGGGATCCTGCCCTATATCCTGAATCGCAAGCGGTGATTCAAGCGCTCGTCGGTTTGACGTGCTCCTCATCGATGCTGCGAGTCTGGCCGGTCTCGATCAGCGTGCGGGTCGCGTCGACGGACGCGTAAGTCCAAAGGATTCGCAGGCTCTCCACCTGCGATGCGTTCTTGAAACGATGCGGCACGTTGGCGGGCAGGAAGGTCGCATCCTCGGTGCCCACTTCATGCTCGACACCATCGATCTCCACCAGCGCCCGGCCGGACAAGATCACCACGCTCTCTTCGCAGTTGTGACTGTGCAGCGGCACGGCCGCACCCGGATCGAAGATCGTGATGCCGTTGATGAGCGTGCTGGAGCCTACCCGACGAGTCACCAGCGGAATCGT
>JBEVKA010000535.1:0-5777 GCA_040509855.1 Steroidobacter sp. | reverse complement strand
TCGCCAGGCCGGTCGAGGAGTGGCCCATGTACAACCCGGCCACGCGCGATGAATCACCGGAATTCAAGCAGGCGTGGGCCACGTTGCTGAGCAAGGAGATCAAGCCGGCGGCGGAACGTTATGCGCAGTTCCTGAAAAAGGAATATCTCGGCAAGGCGCGCGAGTCCATTGCCATCCAGGCGAACCCGAATGGCGAGCAGTGCTACCAGGCTTCGTTCCGCAGTTACACGACGCTCGATCGTGCCGCCAAGGAAACATTCGAGCTGGGGCGTCGCGAAGTGGAACGCAACCTCGCCGCGGCGCTGGCGATCGGCAAGAAAGATCTGCAGGCCAACGATCTGCCGACGTTGCTGCTGCGACTGAAGGAAGATCCGCAGAATCGTTTCACCAGCCGCGATCAGTTGCTGACGTACGCGCAGGCTGCGGTGGGTCGCGCCAAGGATCACATGCCGAAGTGGTTCGCTCGCGTGCCCGAGGCGAAGATCGTCGTCGAACCGTATCCGGATTTTCTCGAACGCACCGCCAGCGACAGCTACTGGCCCGCGGCTCAGGACGGCAGCCGCCCGGCGATGTATCGCATCACGTTGTATCCGTATGCCGATACCACGCGCTCGAATGCCGAGATCACTGCGTTTCACGAAGCGTATCCAGGCCATCATTTACAGATCGCGCTGGCCGCCGAACGGCCTGAAGCGCATCCGATCACGCGGCTGGTCGGCAACTCGGGATTCGCGGAAGGCTGGGCGCGTTACGCCGAAGCGCTGGCGGAAGAGATGGGTTTGTACAGTTCCAACTATGCACTCGCCAATCGACGTTTGTGGCCGGCGCGCGGCATGGTCGTAGATCCCGGCATTCATATGTTCGGCTGGACTCGCGAACAGACCGTCGAGTTTGTTGCCGAGAGTGGCCGCTTCGACGACGCGACCGCCAAGGCGTTGGTGGATCGCGTCGCCATGTGGCCCGGCCAGCTCACCGCCTACGACACCGGTGCGCTGGAGTTCTTCTCGCTGCGAAAACAAGCGCAGGAAACATTGGGCTCGCGCTTCGACATTCGCGAGTTCCATACTGTTCTATTAGAGAACGGCACGGTGACGTTACCCATGCTGCGCGAACAAGTGACGCACTGGTTGAAGGCCAAGACCAGGAACTAGCGGCAGCAGGCTGCGTGCCGCCGCTGAAGCCCCGCGCCCCACGCGTCGTGACGGCGATTGGCTGGTCGAGCCAGTCGCGTTACAACGCGGGTGCGGTCCAGTTCACCCACATCGAGCGGTTGAACGGCACGCCGGGATCGTTGCGCATGATATTGGTGTTGCCGGTGCCGCCGCCGATCAGGAACTTCTGCACGTAGGCGTTCAACTCGGTCTGCTGAGAAGAAGGAAAGACGCAGTGGGTGTGGCCGGTGGTCAGCGAATATCCCATCGCGTCGGTCGCGCCGAGCGCCTGCCAGATCATGCGAGCCGCGTTCGCGCCGCTCCACGAGCTCTGCGGGCCCAGCCACAGAATGTCGTTCTCGATGATGAATACAGCGCGCGGCGCGATCAGTCCGGTGATGGAGTGATGATCGAACGGCAGCCGGGTCGCCGAGCTGCTGAACTGAGTGAAGTTGGCCCGGAACCAGACGTTCTCACCCACGATCTGGGACAACGTCTGAGTGTCCTGTCCTTGTGAGCGCATCCAGTCCGAGACGCGCCACGTGCCCGAACCGCCGGAGCCGGATTCCTGCGGCAATGTGAGCTTGATGCGTTCGTCGAACGCACCCGCGACCATTGCACCTTTGCCGTTCCGTGAGCAGCCGGTCACGCCGAGGCGGGTTACATCGATATTCGCTGCCGGAGTTTTCTCCAGTGCGTCGATCAGACGACTCACGCCCCAGGCCCATGCCATCAGCGCTCCGGCGGAATGGGTGTTTCCATACATGTCATAGAACTTGCCGACGCCGCGCGAGCCCTGACCATTCTGCTGCGCTATCTCGGCGTTGGGGAAGTTGATGACCGCCACGCCCATGCTGGTGAGCGCGGAGTTGTTGAGGTTGGAGCCGCCGATACC
Source organism: Steroidobacter sp. (assembly GCA_040509855.1). Taxonomy (GTDB): domain Bacteria; phylum Pseudomonadota; class Gammaproteobacteria; order Steroidobacterales; family Steroidobacteraceae; genus Steroidobacter. The sequence continues at coordinate 3,731 of JBEVKA010000535.1, read as the reverse complement.
GATCACAGCAGGATAGGGCGCGCTGCCGGTGCTCGGATAAGTGATCGAAGCGTTGAACGACAAGGTTCTGCCGTTATCGTTGACGGCCACGGTCACGGTGTTTCCACTGCGCGAACCGGTGGTGGCGGACGTCGGCGGATTGGGTTTCTGACCCAACTCGAATTCCTGCGTCAGAGCGGCGATCTCCGCGCGACGGCAGGTCCACTCGGCTCGCGTGGCAACGCGAGTGCCATTCAAGAACGTGAATGGATCGGGAAGGAAAGGATTCTGCGACAGAGAAGATGCGGGCGGCATGGGAGGAGTGTTGCAGCCACCGCCAGAGCCGCTGCCGTTCTGTATCGCTGTGACTGTCTGACTCGCAGCGCCAGTCGCTGAGACGGTGACAGCAGCAGTACGCGCCGAAGGGCTGGTGTTCTCTTGCGCCGTCACAGTGACCGTCGCGTTGTTCGCACCCGAGGCGGGATTGACGCTCAGCCAGGTCTGATTGTCGGCGACCGTCCAGCTGGTGTTGGAAGCAACATTGAAAGTACCGCTGCTGTTCGCCGCTGCGGCTACGGTCACCGTCGTTGGCGATACGGAGAGCGTCGTTCCTCCCGAGCAGTTGCTCGCCGCCGATCCCGTGCCAGTCGGTAATGTGGCGGAGGTCGAGAGGCTCAGCTTGTCTAGCTGCGCACCGTCCTCGCGGAATGCAAACGTCAGTGTGTGATTGCCCGCGCTGAGATTGAAAGTATTGGGAAATTGGCGCCACGTCCACGCGGTGGTCCACCAGTTGTTCCACATCACCCACGTTCCGCCGTCCATGCTCACCCAGTAGGAATCATCGTCCGCCGTCTGGCCCAGCACGCGCGCGAACAGCGTATATGTCCCGCTCTGTGTCACGTTGATAGGGAACGTGATGTGTCCCGCCGTATTGGTGGGCGCACTGGCGGTGCTGTTGTTTCCCGGCTGAATGACGACGTACTGGGTGTTGGATGCGTTGCCGTCGGTGGGCCGGTTCCACAGCGAGCCGACCGAGGCGCATTCGGCCTCCAGCCAGATCGTTGCCGATTGCGCATGAGCGAGCGCGGTGAAAAGAAACAGCACCAGCGCGGGAAGAATCGTTCGTCCAGAAACGACTGTTGATATGTTCATGGCGTCCTTGCCTCTTGCCGAACTTTGGCAATCTAAAAGGTACGGCTAACAAGATTCATGTGACCGGTACCAGCGCCGAGAGTATGCGCGCTTCGTTGCAGATGCAATCGTCGCAAGGGGAATCGTTGCATCGGAACTCGGGCAGCGGGCCAGGATTGTTATGGGCGTCCCGAAATCTCATGGAGGAGGCTGAAGCATGAACCTGAAGCAATTCACCGGGCTCGGACTTGCCATTCCACTGCTCGCCATCTGCGGCGCTGTCAGCAGTACGGCCACAGCGCAGTCATATGTGGCTACACCGATGGCGCAGTTCAGCGAGCCCTGGGCGATGACGTTCCTTCCCGACGGCCGACTGCTCGTCACGGAAAAGCGAGGTCAGCTGCGCGTATACACAGTAGGCGGTTCGACCGCGACCATCACCGGTGTGCCCACTGTTTCTTATGGCGGACAGGGCGGGCTCGGCGATGTGGTCCTGCATCCCGGATTCGCTGCAAACAATCTGGTTTATTTCAGTTTCGCCGAAGCAGGCACCAACAACACGCGTGGCACCGTGGTGGCGCGTGCGAGACTCACGTTGAGTCCGCAAGGCGGCGGTTCATTGTCGAACGTCCAGGTCCTGTGGCGACAGACGCCGAAGGTGACGGGGCCGAACCATTTCGGTGGCCGCATCGCGTTCGGTGCCGATGGGCGGCTATGGATCACGTCCAGCGAACGTTTCCAATTCCAGCCCGCGCAGCAGATGAACACCAATCTCGGCAAGATCCTGCGACTGAACGATGACGGTTCGATTCCCGCCGACAATCCATTCGTGAGTCAGGGTGGCGTGGCGGCGCAGATCTGGTCGCTGGGACATAGAAACATTTATGGACTCACGTTCGATGCGCAGGGTCGACTGTGGTCGCACGAGATGGGACCTCGCGGCGGCGATGAATTGAACATCGTCGAGCGCGGCTCGAACTACGGCTGGCCCGTCGTCTCGAATGGCGACAATTACGACGGCACGGTCATTCCGGATCACAACACGCGACCGGAGTTCAACGCCCCGGAACTGTCCTGGAATCCAGTGATCTCGCCGGCGGGCCTCATCATCTATGACGCCAATCTGTTCCCGCAGTGGCGCGGTAACGCGTTCATCGGCGGGCTTTCCGCGCGAGGCGTGATTCGCGTTCAGATCACTGGAAACACGGCGCGTGAGGCCGAACGCCTGAACTTGAATCAGCGCATTCGCGAAGTGGAACAAGGGCCGGACGGCGCGATCTGGGTGCTCGAAGATCAGCAGGGCGGCGCCGGTGGACGGCTGCTGAGACTGACACCTCGATAGCCGCGTTGCTACAATGCAAAACATGGGCGCCTGGCGGCCTCGGCCAGGTGCTCGCACGCGTTCGCTCCGAGTATCGCTTGTTATTTTTACAAAGCATTCATCGTGGTTGGCGTGAATAGAACAGGCCGAGGCCCATTCCAATAACTATTCCGCTGCCGCCGTTCAGCGATTCGGAGTTCGTCGTCGATGATGCATGCCGACCCTGCCGCGAAGGGCGCCCTGGCCGCGAATAGCACAGTGGGCAGCGGAGCCAAGTCCCGGTTGCCGCTGCCGTTCAGCACGCTGATCGGATTTTTCGTCGCGGTCGCGGCGGTGGTGCTGGTCGCGTTCTTTTCTTACGGTGCGCTGGAGAGTCGCTCCAAAGCCGCCGATCTGGTCACCCACACCTTTAACGTAATCGCGCGACTCGAGTCGGTTCTTTCCATATTGAAGGACGCGGAAACCGGCCAGCGCGGCTACCTGCTGACCGGCGACGGCACTTATCTGGAGCCGTACAACAACGCGAGAATCGCGCTGCCTGGAGAGATCAAGGCGCTGCGGAACATGACCAGCGACAACGCGGACCAGCAGCACCGTATCGATACTTTGCAGCGGATCGTCGACGAAAAGATGGCGTTGACCAAACAGGGCATCGACCTCGGCCAGGCCGGCAGCATGAAAGACGCCGTGGCGCTGGCCGACGCCAGCAAAGTCGCGATGGACCGCGTTCGCACTCACATCGCCGAGATGCAAGGGGTCGAGCGGGAGCTGCTGCTGGAACGGCAGCGAGGATGGAATCAGGCCGTCACGTATTCGAACGGTGTGGTCTGGGGCGGCTCGGCGCTGCTGCTCGTGTTGATTGCCGCTGGCGCCGTGATGGCTTCACGCGACTATCGTGCACGTGAGAAACAGGTCTGGCTGCGCGCCGGTCAAACGGGTTTGAGCGCGCGAATACTCGGAGACCAGCGTCTGGACACGCTCGGCGAGAACGTCGTCGACTTCCTCACCGAATATCTCAATGCTCAAGTCAGCAGCATTTATATCGCCGACGGCGGCGGTCGTTTCCGTCGTTTCGCGAGCTACGCCGTGGCTTCGACGGCAGGTGAGGCGAGCACGTTGACGCCTGGCGAAGGGCTGCTGGGGCAGGTCGCCAAAGACGGTCGCGCATTGCATGTCGAAGAGGTGCCGCAAGGTTACTTGCCGGTGACCTCCAGCCTGGGTCGGTCCGCTCCTCGCGAACTGTTGCTGGCGCCAGCAACCTACGCGGGCGTCGTCTACGCCGTGGTCGAGTTCGGCTTTT
>JBEVKA010000534.1:0-5062 GCA_040509855.1 Steroidobacter sp. | reverse complement strand
CGTGCTGCGCTTTTGCTTCGCGAAGAACGATTCCACGTTGGAAGACGCGGCCGAGCGGCTCTGCAAGCTTTAGCTCGGCCGACGAGTCGCCCCGCAAGCGCGATACACCTCTGCCACCGACACGCCGCGCACGCCGGACGCAAACAAGCTGGACAACAGCGGGTTCACTCCCGAGTGATCCTCGCTGAGCTTGCGTAGCAACGCGGCGGCCTGGTCGCGATTCAGCGGGCGAGTGCTCACGCTCGCATAGCAGCGTCCCGGACGCAGCAACGCCTCGTCGACGTCAGTGACGTTGGGCAGGTTGGTCGTGAAGATGATCTTGCGACCCGCTGCACGCACCACGCCGTCGGCAATCGCCAGGAAGCGATGCAGATCGTGATTGCCGTCGCTACGTGCCAGCAGCATGTGATCCGCGTCTTCGATCACGAGCGCGTCGTACGCACGCGTGATGAACTTGACGAAGATTTCATCGTGCTCCAGCGCCCGCTTGTCCGCCGTGTAGATGACCTGGGCGCTGTCCTGCTTGCGTTCGGACAGCGCGCCCAGGATCGAGCGCACCAGTTTGGTCTTGCCCGTGCCCGGCGAGCCGAGCAGCACCAGCACGGTTTCGTCGGCACGCAGGTAGTTGCCGATGAACTCGCGCACGGGAACGCCGAGCGTCGGATACGCCTCGTCGTGAACCACGTCCGTCGCCAGTTCATCGAACGACGTGTCGTCCAGCCCGTACTGATTCATGTAGTGCCACGCGAGCGTGAACATGCGGCTGCGAGGATGCGTGTCGCCGATGATGCGCAACAGTTTCTCGCGCGTTTCTTCGAGACGCGCGACGCTCTCGCTCCAGATGTTGAAAGCGCACGAGGTATGTCCCGTCGTGTGCCAGCCTTCGGCTTCGACGAATACACCCGCGCCATCCAGCAACAGCAAGCCGCCCCACAGGCGGCACGCGCTCAGCCCGGAATGCAGCGCCAGGTCGTCGAAGATCTGGTAGAGGTTACGGGTGGACGCACAGCGCACCCGCCGATAGATCGGATACTTGGCGGCGATGTTTTCGATCGAGCGCAGCGCGCGCGTCTTCACGACCGAGTCGGCGAAGTCGCTGATGCGGTGATGCAGATTGAGGCCGATCGCGGCGGCCGGGTTTTCCACGGCGCTGCGCTCGGCATTGAGCTTGTGAATGTTCATAAAATGACAACGGTTGTTCGATATGGAAAACAAAAACCCCTGGACGGTTTCCCGGCCAGGGGTTTTCTAGGAGCCACTGACTTGGGAGCGGGCGCGCTCCGCAAGTTGTCTCGCGCAAGCTAACGCTCGTGATTGAATGATTTGGTATCGAGACTGCGTGGAACGAACATGCCCGGCTCCTGTAGCCGTTGTGAACTCGGGGCGCGCATCCTACTCGCGTTCCGGCCCGTGTCAATATGGCACAATGCTTTCGGCTCACGCGCTCGGGGACTGGTCCACATGAAAACATCCACGCGTCTCAATCATCCGCCGGCTGTCGTCGTCCCCGCGGACAATCGTCCGCTGGTGGCGCCGATCTATCAGTCGGTGAAGTTCACGTTCGACAGCGTGGAGGAATCGGAGCGCCAGTCGCTGGGGCAGCGGGAGGGGTTTCAATACTCGCGCGTGTCCAATCCGACGCTCGCACAGCTGAGCCTGACCCTGGCGGAGCTGCAAGGCAGGGATGGATGTTTGCTGACCGCCTCGGGCGTGGCCGCCGTCAATCTCGCGATGTTGTCTCTGTGCAAACAGGGCGATCACATCGTGATGTTCGCGGAAATGTATCAGCCGACGCGGTACATGATCCGGCGTTTGCTGGCACGCTATGGCGTCACGCATACGATGCTGTCGGTCGTGGACACCGCGGGCATCGAGCAGGCGTTGGCGAGCAAGCCAACGCGGTTGGTGATGTTCGAGACGCCGAGCAATCCGGTGCTCAAGGTTGCTGACATCGAGCGGATCACCGCCGCGGCGCGCAGGCATGGTGCGCTGACCGTGCTCGACAATACCTTCGCCGGCTTTCACAACCATGGCCAGTTCGATATCGATGTATTCGTGCACAGCCTGACCAAATATGCGTCGGGTCATGGCGATGTGATGGGTGGAGCAGTGATCGCGCGCTCCGAGCTGATCGACAGGATGCGTCAGGACTTCATCGTAATCGGCGCGACGCTCGATCCGCATACGGCGTTTCTGATTCAGCGAGGCTTGAAGACTTACACGCTGCGTTATGAGCGTCAGTGCGCGAATGCTCTGCAGATCGCTCGTTTCCTCGAAGCGCATCCCAAGGTCGAGCGGGTCGCTCATCCGGGTTTGACATCGCATCCCCAGCATCAGATAGCGCAGCGTCAGATGCACGACTTCGGCGCCATGGTGTCGATCGAGCTGAAGGAAGGTGTCGCGCCGGCAGCGTTTGCCAATGCGCTGAAGCTGTTCGCCATCTCTGCGAGCGTCGGCTCGACGGAGTCGCTGGTGCAGCCGGGGCAGCTGATGATGCCTCGTGGGCTCAATGCCACCGAACAGCAATGGGCCGCGGTGACGGAGCGGACCCTGCGCCTGTCGGTCGGCGTCGAAGATGTGGATGATCTGATCGCGGATCTGCAGCAGGCGCTGGACGCCTGAGTCTTAACCCAATGTGAACTGGTTCCGGCCGTGATTTGACAATATCGGCGTGATCGCTTCGAAAGCATGGACTCGTCAACCGAGTCTCGCGAGCCGCGTTCTATGCTCCAGTGTCGAGTGATCTGGTCATCACGAGGAGCGATCCGATGAAGCGTCGAAGCAACAACAAAGTCAGCCTGGCCCTGATAATCGCGGGCGTGCTGGGTGTCGCCGGTTTGAGTCAGGCCGATGCCGGGACGCGCGATCGTGGCGTGAATCAGCGCCAGCAGAATCAGCATCAGCGTATCAAGCAGGGCGTGCAATCCGGCGAGCTGACTCGTCGCGAAACGGGCGCGCTGGCGCGTGAGCAGCGTGACGTGCGTCAGCTCGAACGTGCTTACAAATCGGATGGCGAGCTGACTCGCGCCGAGCGCGTGGATTTGCATCAGGAACAGAATCAAGCCAGCCGGCATATTTATAACCAGAAGCACGACGCACAGGATCGGCCGGTTGCCGACGTGCCGCCGGCGGTTCGCGATCCTGGCGTGAATCAGCGCCAGGGCACTCAGACGGCGCGCATCGTCAATGGCGTGAAGTCCGGTGAGCTGACGCAGGAAGAGGCTCAGGGCCTGCGCGACGGCCGGCGCGAGATTCGCCAGACCGAGCAGGAATACAAGTCCGACGGCGCACTGACGCGCGACGAGCGCATCGATTTGCACCAGGACCTGAATCAGCAGAGCAAGGACATCTACGAAGCCAAGCACAATGATGTGAAGCGCGAGCCGTAACTCTTCACAACCGGTTCATGATGTGACTTGTAATGCCCGCCGTGGCCATCGCGGCGGGCTTTTTCATGGCGCGCACATGTGTTTTGCCCGCACGGCTTGAATCCTCGCGGTCGGGCTCAAGTATTCTTTAGGCACTGTGGTTGCCGAGTACGCTCATGCCTACGCTTTCGGTTCTCGACCTTTCGCCCATCCCGGTGGGCAGCGACGCCGCGCAGTCGCTGCGGAACTCGCTCGAGTTGGCCCAGCATGCCGAGCGGTGGGGATATAAACGGTTCTGGCTGGCCGAACATCACAGCATGCCCGGCATCGCCAGCGCGGCGACGGCCGTTGTGATTGGCCATGTCGCGGCCGGCACGTCGACGATCCGCGTCGGCGCCGGCGGCATCATGCTGCCGAATCATTCGCCGCTGACCATCGCCGAGCAGTTCGGCACCTGGGAATCGTTGTTTCCTGGCCGGATCGATCTGGGGTTGGGGCGAGCGCCGGGTTCGGATCAGGTCACTGCTCGGGCGTTGCGACGATCGCTCAACTCCAACCCCGACGAGTTCCCGCAGGACGTGATGGAGCTGATGGCGTATTTCGGGCCGCTGCAGGAAGGCCAGCGTGTGCAGGCCGTGCCTGGCGCGGGATTGAATGTTCCCGTCTGGATCCTCGGGTCGAGTTTGTTTGGTGCGCAGCTGGCCGCGGCGCTCGGTTTGCCCTATGCGTTCGCGTCGCACTTCGCGCCGGCGCAGCTGATGCAGGCGTTGGATATCTATCGAGCGCGCTTCAAACCTTCCAAATATCTGGACAAGCCATACGTGATGGTGGGTTTCAACGTCTTCGGCGCCGATACCGACGAGGAAGCACAGGTGCTCGCTACATCGATGCAACAAGCCTTCGTCAACCTGCGCACCGGCCAGCCGAAGAAACTGCAGCCACCCGTGCCGGGCTATCTTCAGCAGTTGCATCCGCACGACCAGGCCCTTCTTGCCGAAGTCTTGTCCTGTTCGGCGATCGGGTCTCCCGACACCGTGCGTCGGGAGCTGAAAACGTTCGCCGATCTCACTGCCGCCGACGAGGTGATCGTCGCATCGATGATCTACGATCACGCCGCCCGCGTGCGCTCGTATGAGATCGCCGCGCAAGTCATATCCGGCTGATAGAATCCCTGCGCATGTCCGCAGGGAGCGTCGTATGAAAACGTTGTTCGGCCTGGTGTTCGCCGTCATGGCTCATGGCGCCATGGCCCAGTCCGCCATAGACCAGTCTACTGAGTTGCACGTGATGCACGATGGCGCTCGTCCCGCCGTGAACGACGAGCAGGTGATTACCGAACTCATCGCGCTGGTCGAGTCCTCCTCGGTCGATTCGACCAGTTACGTCCAGCCCGCCGATCGTTGGGACAAGGCGCTCGGCTCCCGCATTTTCATTCACGCCTTGTTCGACGGCCCCCGCGAGATGAGTCTGCGGCTGCAAAACGATATCGAACCACGCACACCATCCGCGGTGCGCGAGGTTGTGGTGGTGTTTCCCGCCGGGAAGTGGCCGAGCCACATCTTCGTGAAGACGAACAATGAAGTGCGCGCCGTGACTAAATATTCGCCGTGCGCACTGGAGAGCTTGGTCCGAGCCGCCAAGCTTGACTCGGCCGTCCGAATCGAGTCACTGCGCGGCTATTGCCAGCGCTGAGC
>JBEVKA010000533.1:0-3313 GCA_040509855.1 Steroidobacter sp. | reverse complement strand
GACGCGCGTGGACTTCACGGACCTCGTTGCAGTCGAGGCGGCGATCCGTCCGAACACGCGCATGCTCTGGGTCGAAAGCCCGACGAACCCGACGCTCAAGCTGGCAGACCTTACTGCAGTCGCCGCGCTCGCTCGTCGCCGCGGCATCTTGGCCGGCGCCGACAACACCTTTGCGAGCCCATGGGTGCAGCGGCCGCTCGACTTCGGCTTCGACGTCGTCGTGCACTCGACCACCAAGTACCTGAACGGCCACTCCGACATGATCGGCGGCGTTGCCGTGGTGGGAACCAACGCAGAGCTGCGCGAGCGCCTGGGATTCCTGCAGAACGCAGTGGGCGGCATTTCGGGGCCATTCGACAGTTTCCTGGCGCTCCGGGGTCTCAAGACCCTGGCCGTGCGCATGGAACGCCATTGCCGCAACGCGCTCGAGATCGCACGCTGGCTCGAATCACATCCGCGCGTGCGTCGCGTGCTCTATCCAGGCTTGCCCAGTCACCCGCAGCACGACCTCGCGCTGCAGCAGATGCCGCAGTTCGGCGGCATGCTGTCTCTGGAACTCGACACGGACCTGGAAGGTTCGCGCGCATTCCTGGAACGCTGCCGCATATTCGCGCTCGCGGAAAGTCTCGGCGGCGTCGAAAGCCTGATCGAGCACCCCGCGCTGATGACGCATTCCGGACTCGCACCGGATCGCCGTCGCGCGCTCGGTATCGGCGACAGCCTGATCCGGATTTCCGTCGGCATCGAGGACGTGCAGGACTTGATCGCCGATCTCGATCAGGCGTTGGGTGCGCTTGGGAAGTGACTGCGCCGTACGACGTCGCGTGAAACGCGAGACTGCCGTCGTCGGACAACGTTCCTAATACCGCCGGCCAGGGGGGCAACGCACCGTCCTCGGCCGCCCCCAAACACGAAGCCACGGGGTTGTATTCGGCGACCAGAACTCATTTTTTACGCAGGTATCGACAAAAATCCGGCAATGCAACCATAATGGGAATACGAATCGTTCGTATTTGCATTATCGGAGATCGGTATGGCGCTCAAAAAGTCTTTGTGTACCAATGCCTTGCTGTTGGTCGCGATAGCCAACGCCGCTGGGGCCAACGCCCGGACACAAGATCTGGAAGAAATTCTCGTCGAGGCCCAGCGGGAGCACGACAGTTATGCCGTGACCCGGACCAGGTCGGCCACCAAGACCGACACCCCGCTGCGCGACGTGCCGCAGTCCGTGTCGGTGGTCACGGCGCGGCTGATCCAGGATCAATCGATGCAGAACCTCGCGGACGTCGCCCGTTACGTGCCGGGCGCAGGCATGGCCCAGGGCGAAGGCAATCGAGACACCATCATTCTTCGCGGCAATAGCTCCACGGCAGACTTTTTCGTCGATGGCGTACGAGATGACGTGGAGTATTTCCGGGACATCTACAACGTCAATCGCGTGGAGGTCTTGAAGGGTCCGAGCGCCATGATCTTTGGACGCGGCGGCGCAGGCGGTGTCGTCAACCGTGTGACGCGCCAGGCTGGCTGGGACCGTGTGGGCGAAGTGTCACTGCAAGGCGGATCGTGGAACAACGGTCGCGTGTCAGCGGACCTGGGTGGCCCGGTAAACGATAGAGTCGCCGCCCGCGTTACCGGCATGTACGAGGACTCCGAAAGTTATCGCGATGGCGTCAAGCTCGAGCGGCACGGGATCAATCCGACCGCAGCCGTGCAACTCAGCGACAACACACAGCTGCGCCTGGGCTACGAATATTACGACTACGACCGCACCGCCGATCGCGGCATTCCTTCGCTAAGTGGGCGACCGTACGAAGTGGATGAGTCCACGTTCTTTGGCGACCCGGATAAGAGCCCCACCGACGCGACCGTGAATATCGCGACCGTCGTGCTCGATCATAATTTCAGCGATACGGTGAGCTTGCGCAATCGCACATTGTACGGCGACTACAACAAGTTCTATCAGAACGTATTTCCCGGCGCGATCGATGCAACGGCGACCACGGTCGCGATCTCCGCATACAACAATGAGCAGCTGCGCGAAAACATTTTCAACCAGACGGACCTGCTGTTTTCCCTAGACTCAGGTCCCCTGAAACATCGCCTCCTGGCCGGCGCCGAATTCGGTCGTCAGGTGACGGACAACTTCCGCAATACAGGCTACTTCAACGACACCACCACGACTGTGCAGGCACCGCTCAGCGATCCCACGATCTCCGTGCCGGTCACATTCCGTCAAAGCGAAACGGACGCCGACAATCACGGCGAAGCCACTGTCGCGGCGCTGTACATCCAGGACCAGGTCGAATTTTCACAGCACTTTCAGGCCGTGCTGGGTGTGCGCTACGACAGGTTCGAGATGGACTTCCGTAACAATCGTACGGGCGATAAGTTCGAAAGCTCCGACGACCTCTTTTCGCCGCGCGTCGGGCTCATCTATAAGCCGACGGACCCTCTCTCGATCTACGCCAGCTACAGCAAGACGTACGCGCCGCGCTCCGGTGCACAGATGACATCGCTGAACCTCACAAACGAGTCGCTGGATCCGGAGGAGTTCGAGAACGTCGAACTCGGCATGAAATGGGACGCACGCGAGAATCTGTCGCTCACCGCGGCGGTATTCCAACTCGATCGCACCAATGTCGTCATTCCCGATCCGAACGATCCGACGCTGTCGATTCTCGTCGACGGCCAACGCACCGAAGGCGTGGAGTTGGGTGTCAGTGGGCAGATTAGCGAGGCCTGGAGCATCCAGGGCGGATACGCGTATCAGGATGGCGAACTGACAGCCCAGCTGGGCGGCAATCGCCTGGCGCAATTGCCGAAACACGTGGCATCGCTGTGGAACAAGTACGATTTCGGGAATTCATTCAGCGCCGGGCTCGGCATAATTCACCAGACCGAGATGTTCGCCGCCGCGGACAACCTCGTAACACTGCCGGGCTTTACGCGCGTCGATGCCGCGCTGTTCTACAGGCTCAGCGAGCGGTTGCGCATGCAAGTGAATGTCGAGAATTTGCTCGACGAGCAGTACTACGCGAACGCGCATAGCAACAACAACATCACTCCGGGGTCGCCCGTTGCCGTGCGCGCGAGCCTGACAGCGAACTTCTGAGTCCAACGTCGCACTAGCCGCGCGCGTGCTCGATTACATCGAGCATGCGATGCGCCACTCGCAATAAACCATCTTCCCGGCGTTCAGCGCGGCCTCCACCGGCGCGCGATGCTCGGGCACCTTGACTGCAACGACGACGAGATCGATCTCGGGACGAGCCGCGAGCGCGGCCGGATCGTGCGACGAATATGCGACGCCGTA
>JBEVKA010000532.1:0-4889 GCA_040509855.1 Steroidobacter sp. | reverse complement strand
GATTCTGCGCCAGTACGGCTTCACCCTGAGTGACGACGACAAAACCGATCGCCGCCGCCTGCTCGAGCGCTTCCTCGTGCATCAGGCCGGCGCGGGCCGGCTGTGCCTGCTGGTGGTCGAGAACGCGCAGAACATGCATCCGTCGGTGCTCGAAGAGTTGCGTTGTCTCGCGGCCGTGGAGCACGACGGCATTCGCGTGCTGAAAATGCTGTTGCTGGGGCAACCCACGCTGGACCTGGTCTTGGAATCGCCGCGCATGGTCGAGCTGGTGACGGGTAACGTCTCGCGCTTCTCGCTCGGCGCGCTGACCGAGGACCAGACAGCGGCGTATGTCGCGCATCGTCTGCGCGCGGCCGGCGCGACCAATCCCGACGCACTTATGCCTTCGAACTTACTGCCGCAGGTTCATGCCTGCAGCCTCGGCGTCCCATCGAACATCCATAAGCTGTGCTACCGAGCCATGGTGCATGCCCGCGAGGAGGGCGCCACAACGGTGACCGCGTCCGCCTTGGACAAGGCCATCGAAGATCTGAACTGGGTGCGTCGCCGCCGGGTCGAGAGCCCGGTGTTCGAACAGGTGGCCGGACTCACGACGACGCCGAGCGCCGGCAAGCTGGTGATTACCGTGCAGGGCGAGGGCGAGCGGGAAGTGGCGCTCAAGTCCGACCGCATGCTGGTCGGTCGCGGCGAGGAAGCCGACGTGCGCATCGACTCGGTGTTCATCAGTCGCTACCACGCGCTGATCGTGCGTGACGGCAATCAGGATCTGCTGCTCGACCTGGGCAGCACCAATGGCTTGCTGGTGAATTCGCGGCGGATCCTGCGCCGTGCCCTGCGGCACCGGGACCTGATCCAGGTCGGCCCGGCGCGGGTGATGTATATCAACGAACAAGCCAATAACGCGCAGCCCGACCCTGGCGAGACCCTGCTGCTGGCGCGGCCCGGCTTCCCGGCGGCCGCCGGCGAGGAGCAGTCCAACACGCTGCTGGCGTTCGGTCGACTCGATCCGTCCACTTAGCCCAGCCGCGAGAATGGGTACAGGATGTACCCCCGCCGCCGCAGGCGGCGAGCGAGAGGCAAAAGTCACGTCTTTTGCCGGCTCGCACGAGGGGCGTGGCAGGATGCCCGATCCCTCGTTTAGAAAGAGAAAAAAATGCCGCAGCAACGGCAGCTTGCCCGCGCCTGTCGCTGTCAGTAGAGTGTCGCCCTCCCAACGCCAGCGCCCCTCCCGAAGCCACTGATCCTGTGCCGGTCAGGCAGACGGGAGGGTGTGCGTGCGCGGGGCATGTCCTCAAGCTTTAAAGAGACGAGACAAGTGGAGCGCTGGCGCGTACATAAATTCGGCGGCTCGAGCGTCGCCGATGCGGCTTGCATGGAGCGCGTGGCGCGCATCCTTGAGCAGGATCCGCATCCCCGCCTGGGCGTGGTGCTATCCGCCTGCCGCGGCGTCACCGATGGCCTGTTGAACTTGGTGACGGCCGCCGAGAAACAGGAAACGACGCTGGCCGAACGCATCGAACAGCTGCGTCATCGCCATCAAGTCATCGCCGAAACACTGCTGCCCGAAACTCTGCGCGTGGAATACATGGGCAAGCTGGAGCAGGACTGCCGCGACATCGCCGGCATCCTGCAGACCGTGCAGCTGATCCGCTCCGCCTCGCAGACCGTGCGCGATCTGATCTCTGGCTACGGTGAAATCTGGTCGACGCGTCTGTTCAGTGCTTACCTGCGCCATCGCGGCCGCCGTCCAGGCGCCGTTACTTGGGTCGATGCGCGCGATGTGGTGTCTGTGGAGTGGGGCGCGCTGGGTCCAGCCGTGCGCTGGGAACAGTCGCAGGCGAACATGGATCGCATCACGCCGTCCGATCCGGCCACATTGATCATCACGGGTTTCATCGCGCGCGACGCCAATGGTCTGCAGACCACGCTCGGGCGCAACGGCAGCGATTTCTCCGGTTCGATCTTCGGCGCGCTGTTGAACGCTGAAGAGATTCACATCTGGACCGATGTCGACGGCGTGCTCAGCGCCGATCCACGCCTGGTGCCGGACGCCAAGGTCATCGACTCGCTGTCGTACAACGAGGCCATGGAGCTCGCCTATTTCGGTGCCAAGGTGATTCACCCCCAGACCATGGCGCCGGCAGTCAGCACAAACATTCCGATCTGGATTCGCAACACCTTCGCGCCGGAAAAAGCCGGCACGCTGATTTGCGAAAAGCCCAACTCGCAGATCGCGGTGAAGGGCATCACGTGCATCGACCGCGTCGCGCTGGTGAACCTGGAAGGCGCCGGCATGATCGGCGTACCCGGCACCGCGCATCGATTGTTTGGAGCGCTGCGCGATCACGGCATTTCGGTGATCCTGATCTCGCAGGGCAGCTCGGAGCATTCGATCTGTTTCGCGATTCCGGAAGGCGAAGCGGCACGGGCTGAAATGGTCGTGCGCCAGGCGTTCGATCGCGAGTTGCGTGAAGGGCAGATCCAAAGCGTCGAAGTCACTTCGAATTGCAGCATCCTCGCCGTGGTCGGCGATGGCATGGCGGGTTCGCACGGTGTCGCCGCGAAAGTGTTCGGCTCGCTGGGCACTGCAGGTGTGAGCGTTCGCGCGATCGCACAGGGCGCATCGGAAAGAAACATTTCAGCAGTGATCGACGGTCGTCATTCGTCGCGCGCGTTGCGCTCGGTGCACGCGAGTTTTTATCTGTCGCCGCACACGGTCTCGATCGGTTTGATCGGTCCCGGCACGGTCGGCGGCGTGCTGCTCGATCAGATGGCTTCGCAGGTCGAACGTTTGTCTCGCGACCTGAAGCTGGATCTGCGCGTGCGCGGCATCATGAGCACCAAGCGCATGCATTTGTCGGACGCGGAAGTGTCGCTCCACGGCTGGCGCGATGCGTTCAAGTCAAAGAGCGAGGACGCGGATCTGACTCGCTTCGCCGAGCACGTGCACGCCGATCATCTGCCGCACGCCATCATCATCGATTGCTCGTCGAGCTCGGAAGTGGCTGCGCGCTATCCGGCGTGGCTGGCCAGCGGCATTCATGTCGTCACACCGAACAAGAAGGCCAACAGCTCCGAGCTCGATCTGTACGCGCGTCTGCATGACGCTCGTCGCCAGGGCAATGCTCACTATTTGTATGAAGCGACGGTCGGCGCCGGCCTGCCGGTGATCCAGACGCTGCGCGATCTGCGGGACACCGGCGATGAGATCCGTCGCATCGAAGGCATTCTGTCGGGCACGCTGGCGTACCTGTTCAACGTGTGGGACGGCTCGGAGCCGTTCTCATCGGTGGTGCGTGCCGCCAAGGCGAAGGGCTACACCGAGCCGGATCCGCGTGACGATCTGTCCGGTCTCGATTTCGCGCGCAAGCTCATCATCCTCGGCCGCGAGATGGGACTGCGGCTGGAGTTAGGTGACGTGCAGCTCGAAGGGTTGGTGCCGCCGGCCCTCACCCAGTGCTCATCAGAAGAGTTCCTCGATCGTCTGCCCGAGTTCGACGCGCCGATGGCAGAGCGCTTGAAAGCCGCGCGCGGCCGCGATCGCGTGCTGCGTTACGTAGGCTCGCTGGATGCGGCTACCGGCAAGGCGTCGGTCGGGCTGGTCGAGCTGGAGCGTTCGCACACCTTCGCGAACATCAATCTCACCGACAACGTCGTGCGCTTCCTGACCTCGCGCTACAACCAGAATCCGCTGGTGGTGCAGGGCCCGGGCGCCGGTCCCGAAGTGACCGCCGGTGGTGTGTTCGGCGATCTGCTGCGCGTGTGCGCGTATCTTGGAGCAAGGCTTTGAGCAGGCAATCGGCAACGGCATTCGCGCCGGCGAGCATCGGCAACGTTGCAGTCGGCTTCGATGTGCTCGGCCACAGCTTCCAGACGATCGGCGATCGCGTCACGGCGCGGCGTGTCGCAACGCGCGGTGTCACCATCACTGCGATCACCGGCACCACCGTCGATCTGCCGCTCGAGCCGGAGAAGAACACGGCCGGCATGGCGGTGTTGAGCATGGTGCAGGACCTGAACCTCGATTTCGGAATCGAGCTGGCGATCGAGAAGGGCATTCCGCTCGGCTCGGGCCTGGGTGGGTCGGCGGCCTCGGCCGTCGCTGGCGTGGTCGCCGCGAATGCGCTGCTGCCCAAGTCGCTCACCAAGCTGGAACAGCTGAAGTTCGCATTGAAAGGCGAGCAGGTGGCCAGCGGCTCGCGACACGTCGACAACATCGCGCCCTCGCTGTTCGGCGGCCTGGTATTGACCGTCGGCATCGACAATCCCAACGTCAAACAGATTCCGGTGCCGCCTTCGGTGCGCTGCGTCCTGGTTCATCCGCACATGGTGCTGAACACCCGTGAGGCGCGCTCCATCCTGAGCAAGACGGTGGCGCTGTCGGATGTGATCTGGCAGACCGCCAATATCTCCGGCTTCATCACCGGTTGCTTCACCGGCGATCTGCAGTTGATCCGCGAGTCGCTCGAAGACGTGATCATCGAGCCGCAGCGGCAGGTTTTGATTCCAGGCTTCCAGGCGGTCAAACAGGGAGCCATGGACAATGGCGCATTGGGGTGCTCGATCTCGGGCGCCGGTCCCACGATCTTTGCATGGTGCGAGCAACCCAACGCCGAACGCGTCCGCGACGCGATGGTGGCGGGCTTCACCGCGCAGGGCATGGCCAGCGATGCGTGGATTTCCACGCTCGACGCGGTGGGCGCGAGAGTAGTGGACTAACGGACCCGAAAGACAGCGGACCCTCAACGACTTTCACTTTCCGGTTCCATGCACTACATAAGTACGCGAGACGTATCTAATCAGGCTTCGCTGAGCGAAGCAATCGCCCGTGGCATCGCGCCCGACGGTGGCTTGTATGTTCCCAGCGACTTCCCGCACTTCAATACGCG
>JBEVKA010000531.1:0-5873 GCA_040509855.1 Steroidobacter sp. | reverse complement strand
ACACCGTCGGCGCATTGGTGTGCATGCGCAGGACCTGTACCGACGGATGAAACTTGAACTGCAGCGTCGGCCAATGTTCCGGCGCCACGGCGCCCAGCGCTTCGACGCCGACTGGTTCGGCGTCCGCCGCGTCGAAGGCTGACGCGATGGCCCATTCCCAATGCGCCAGCTCGGCGATCCAGGGCTGCTTGCGATGCGAGCGTTCCAGCAGCGCCGCCATGCGATCGCCGAACCAGCGAATCGATGGATAGTTCGAGGGGCACAGGTCGATATATTCGTTCGCGATCCGGGCGAACTCGTCCTTGCCCAAGAGTTGTTGCAGGCGGGGCAGCGTGCTCGCGAGCGCGTCCGTCAGTCGCAGTCGGTACGCTTCGGAATAGATCGCGAGCCGGGTGGTGGCGGGCACCAGCGGCGTGCCGGCGATTTCATCGACGATGCGCTCATGCCCATGCATCACGTGACGCTGGAAGTCACGCTGCAGCTCGGCCAGTGAGCTTACAGGAATGCTCATGCCGCGGATTTCGAAGCCCACGCCGCAGCGGTGATCGCGCGGGCGTGATTGAGTTCGGACAGCAACGCGTCGAGCTCGGGAATGTTGTCGTCGCGCTCGATCATGGTCGACAGCGGACCGAAACGTTCGACGGCGGCGTGGAACAGGTCCCACACTTTTTCGCACACCGGCTCGTCGTGGGTGTCGATCAGATAATTGCCCATGTTGCGATGGCCGGCGAGGTGGAACTGCTGAACGCGCTCGACTGGAATGCCGCGCAAATACGCCATGGGATCGAAACCGTGATTGACGCTGCTCACGTAGACATTGTTGACGTCGAGCAGCAGGTGACAATCGGCGCGCTCGGCCACTTCGCGCAGGAATTCCCATTCGGTCATGTCCGAGCGCGGAAAGCTCACGTAGCTGGAAACATTCTCCAGCACCAGGCGTCGGCCGAGACGCTCCTGGACGGTGAGCACTCGTGACACCACGTGGCGCAGGGCTTCTTCGGTGAAGGGCAGCGGCATCAGGTCGTGCAGATTGACGCCGTCGACGCCGGTCCAGCACAGATGATCCGACACCCATTCCGGTTCGACGCGCGCGGCGAGAGCTTTGACCTCGCGCAGATATTCTTCATTGAGCGGATCGGCGCCGCCGATGGACAGCGACACTCCGTGCAACACGATCGGATACTCGGCGCGCAGGCGCTCGAGATAGTGCAGCGGCTTGCCCCCGGGCAGCAGATAGTTCTCCGTCAACGCCTCCAGCCAGCTGACGCTGCCGCGACGCTCGCCCAACAAGTCCTCGTAGTGCGTGGGGCGCACGCCCAGGCCGAAACCGAGCGACGGGCGCACGGACGGGGGTGAGGTGGGGCGGTGCGAGTGGGATGGGGGCACGGGTCACCCGGGATCGGAAAGGAAAAAAGCGGCGCGGACCGGTCCGCGCCGCTTGCTTGCTGCTTGGGCTAGCTTCACTTTGGCCGTCTCGAAGGAGTGAGTCACTCCTCAACAGACCGGCGCAGCGCTGAAGTTATTTCTTCAGCTTCGCCTTGGCGGCGTCGCACTCAGCCTTGGACAGCATCAGGAAGCCAGTGCCTTTGCAGGCATTCTTGCCGGCGCACGAATTCGCGGCCGTACCGCAGGCGCTGGTGCCTTTGCAGGCGTTGACGCCTTCGCACTTCACCTTGGCTTCATCGGCCGCGTTGGCGGCGGTCAGTGGCGCGGTGCTGAACATCACAGCGGCGGCGGTCGCCAGCGCCAGACTCGAAAGTTTCTTGCCGTGGGTCATCGGTGCCAATCCTCGTTCGTGGAAGTGAACGCTTCGAATCCGAAGCGCTGGAGTATACGTAATCGGGCCCGATTCGGATTCAGCCGCCCCGGCGGGCGTCGCCTCCACCCAACAATTGACGCATGAAAAAGGGGCGGATGACAGCTGTCATCCGCCCCTTCCACTCTGCGAGATTACTGGATCAGCCTTCGCCTTTGCGAACTTCCAGCGCGTCCTTGACGCTCTTGACGCCGTCGGTATCGCGAGCCAACTGCAGGGCTCGCGTACGAGCCTGGTTGGACTCCACGAAGCCGCTCAATTGCACCGTGCCCTTGAACGTCTCGACGTTGATCTGGTGCGCCTTGGTCACCGGATCCTCGATCAGCTTCGCCTTCACCTTGGCGGTGACGACGCCATCGTCGATAGCCTGGCCAGTCGACTGCTGCGTCGGGGACGACGAGCATGCGACGACCGTCGAGGCCATGATTGCGGCCAACAACAGCGCCGCGGTTTTTTGCCCTGCCATATCCATCGCTCCTCAAGTTGATTGAATTAGATTAACCCGAGCCATCGCGACGGGCTTCGGCCGCACGCTTGGCATTGTCGAGATCGGCATCCGCGCGCTCTTTGCAGTCTTCCTGGGCCGGACCGCTCAAAGCTTCGCACTTCTCGGTGGCGATCTTGTGAGTCGCTTCGGCGCGGGCTACGGCAACCTTGAAGTCGCCTTCGGCCGCGGTTTCGCTGGCATCGCGCGCCTGATCGGCGACGTCATCGGCATCGTGATCCGCCTGCGCGTCCAGCACATCCTTCTGCGCATCGGCCATCTGTTCCTTCGCATCCGCCTGGGCGTCCGCGACGTCACGTTGGGCTTCGGCCTGCGCGTTTGCCACGTCGTGCTGCGCTTCAGCCGGTGATTCGGCCTTATTGCAACCCGTCAGCGCCAAACCGGCCGCCGCCACCAATAAAAAGATATTGCTCTTTGTCATGTGAGTTTCCTCGATGTTCCCTAACACTGTTGACTTGATAACCACACGCTCCCGCATTCAATCCTGCTGGCGAGGGTCGGTTCCCGCCTGGGCTTCGAGCGCTCAACGAGTGTGTGGACTGCGCGTCGATAACGTGCTGATGCTCTGCGCGGTTCCTCGCACATCCCAATGCAACATCGGGGGGCAACATCGCGCCGGTCACTTCTACACGTCCGCGGCCGCCATTTCGTTGATCGCGCATGTCGCCGACGGAAATCGCTGACGAAGGAACCAAGAAATGTTCACAGCCGTTCCCTGACGGGCTACGCGTCGGTTCATATATCTATGTCAGGAGGCTCACATTCCCAACGGTTCCCAGTCGACTGTCGAAGTTCCCGACAATAACCGTCCTGCAATTGCTGCGGCTGGCGGTGCTGGCGGCGTGCCGCTGCACGTGCGCATCGTCATTGTCATTTCCATCGCGCTGCTGGTCTTGAATGCCTCGCTGCTGGTCATCAACACCGCGGCCACCATGGATTCGCACGCTCAATATGCGCGCTCTTATGAGATCAAGCGGGCGCTGAGCACCTTTCAATCCGTCATTACCGCCGCCGAGTCCGGGCAGCGCGGTTATTTGCTCACCGGTCAAACCGGCTATCTCGAACCTTATTACGTGGCGATGCGCAGCTGGCCCACTGAAATCGACCGGCTGCGCAATCTCACGGCGGAGAACGTCGCCCGGCAAAAAGACATCGCCGAGCTGGAGCAACTGACGGCCGCGGCCATCAGCCGCTTGAAGGCGACCATCAGTCGCAGCCCGCAACCCGGTCCGAACGGCAGCGCCGATGTCGCCGGCACCGAACGTGCCACCACCACGATGGATCGAGTGCGAGGCATCGTCGATCGCATGATGGCCGAGGAGGACGCGCGCATCGAAGCGCTACGCCGCGAAGTGCTGCGTGATCTGCTGGTCGCAGGCGGCATCGCATTGCTGACGACTGTCGTGACGGTGGCAGTGCTGGTCGGCCTCAACAAACTGCTGCGCAAGTATGGTTACGACCGCGAAACGGCGGAAAACGCCTTGCGCGAGTCGAATCAGGTATTGAATCAGCAGGTCGAACAGCGCACCGCGGAGCTGACCGAGCTGTCGCAACACTTGATTCGAGTCTCCGAGGAAGAGAAAGCCAAGCTGGCGCGCGAGCTGCACGACACGCTCGGCAGCAACCTCACCGCCATCAACATGGATTTGAACTGGATCCAGCGTCGTTTGCCGGAAGGTACGCGCGAGGTGAAGGAACGTTTGCAGCGTGTGTTGCAAATGTTGACCGAGACGGTGGAGCTCAAGCACGAGGTGATCGAAGGGCTGCGGCCCAGTCACCTCGACAATCTCGGCCTGGCGTTCGCCATGAAGTCACATTGTCGCGAATTCACCCGGCGCACCGGTCTGCCTTGCGACGTGGAAGTGCTCGAAGACTTCGACGATCTGGATCCAGCCTGGTCGATCGCGTTTTATCGGATCGCGCAGGAGTCGCTGACCAACATCACCAAGCATGCGCAGGCATCGCGAGTGCGCATCACCTTGACCCGCGAGCAAGACGGCATTCGTCTGCGCATCGTCGATGACGGCGTGGGGCTTGCGGAGGAGTCGCTGGCCAAGCCCAAGTCGCATGGTGTGGTGGGCATGCGAGAACGCATGCGGCAGATGGGTGGCAGCTTCCAGATCCGTCGTCCGGAGGAAGGCAGCGGCACTGTGGTCGAGGCATTCATTCCTGCCGCGAATCCCGCAGTGATGACAGCCTGAATGCCCGGCGGAAGTACCTACGCATTCAACGTAACAATCGGTAGGAAAATTCTGACGGCACGAACTGCAATTTGTCGGGAACTTTTCCTCGCCCCTATGCCGTTGTGATCCATCGAGATCTGTTCTGTAAAGCTGACCGTCAGGAGCGAGCGCATGGAGAATCACGTCGAAAGAGCCACCCATAGCGACCATCGTGCCCCTTATGCGGGCGATGACTCGGATTCGGGTGAAGAAGTGCTGGTGGCTGGCGAGCGTGGCATCGCTCCAGCGCCGTTGGCCCTGCGCATTCCGGTCGGCACCAATCTCGCCGATGTGGAGCGTTGGATGATTTTCGCCACGCTGCAGAAATGCGGAGGAAACAAGACCCGCGCAGCAGCGTTACTCGGAGTGAGTCTCAAGACTCTATACAACCGCCTCAACGCATATCGTGCGCAGGGGCTGGCAATGGACTATGGCCTCAACGATGGACAGGACGTGGCTATCACTACCCTGCAGGGGGCCGACCTCCGTGAAGCTATGACCGAGGTACCACAAAGATGTTGAATCCAAGCGAAGTAGGCACCCGCGAGAACGAGGCCAGGGACGCGTTTCAGGCGATGCAGACGCCGATCCGCGTATTGATCGTCGATGACCACGCCATCCTCCGCGCCGGCGTGCGCGAGATGCTGGCTGAGGAACAGGATCTTCAGGTCGTCGCCGAAGCGGGTTCCGCAGAGGATGCGCTTCAGCAGTTGCGCGATGGCCTGCAAGTCGACGTGGTGGTGTTGGACATCACCCTGCCGGGCCAGAGCGGCATCGATCTGTTGAAGCAATTGAAGCGCGACCAGCCGGAACTCGCGATTCTCGTGCTCAGCATGCACCCGGAGCGTAGCTTCGCCGTGCGACTGATGCGCGCGGGCGCAAACGGTTACGTGCCGAAGATGATCGTGCCAGAGGAACTGGTGAAAGCGGTGCGTGCTGTCGGCACGGGCCGTCGCTACATCACGCCGCTGGTTGCAGAACTGCTCGCCTCCGAGTGTGCGGCCGATGAAGAAGGCCCGATGCACAATCGGTTGTCCGAGCGCGAGCTGCAGGTCTTCACGCGTATCGCTCGCGGCGTTTCGCCGGCAGTGATGGCTAATGAGCTGGGTCTGAGCGTAAAGACCGTCAGTACGTATCGCGCGCGCATCCTGGAAAAGATGGGAATGCGCAGTAACGCCGAGATCGCGGCGTACGCGGTACGTAATCAGTTAGTGGAGTGAGTCGCCGAACCAAGCGCCGCGCGCCATGGCTGGGACCGAACTGACGATTTACATCGTGGAGGATTCGCCCGCGGTCATGGAGCGGCTGTTGGAAGCCGTCGGCGATATTC
>JBEVKA010000530.1:0-6134 GCA_040509855.1 Steroidobacter sp. | reverse complement strand
ATCCTGCTCGCGGGCTTGCAGGGCGCGGGCAAGACCACGTCCGCCGGCAAGCTCGCCAAGTGGCTGAAGGAAAACGAGCGCAAGAAAGTCCTGCTCGCCAGCACCGACGTTTACCGCCCGGCCGCCATCCTGCAATTGGAGCGGCTCGCGGGACAGCTGGAAGTCGGTTTCTACCCATCCGATCCGAAGAAGTCGCCCGTGACTCTGGCGCAGGAAGCGCTGGCCGAGGCGAAGCGCTCGCTGTTCGACGTGCTCATCGTCGACACCGCCGGCCGTTTGCACGTCGACGACGAAATGATGGTCGAGATCCGCGAGATCAGCGGCGCAGTTTCGCCCACGGAAACA
This sequence comes from Steroidobacter sp., assembly GCA_040509855.1. Taxonomy (GTDB): domain Bacteria; phylum Pseudomonadota; class Gammaproteobacteria; order Steroidobacterales; family Steroidobacteraceae; genus Steroidobacter. Next base: position 5,789 of record JBEVKA010000530.1, on the reverse strand, counting down.
CTGTTCGTCGTCGACAGCATGGCAGGTCAGGACGCTGTGAATGCCGCTCGCGCATTCGGCGCGGCGCTGAATTTGACCGGCGTCGTGCTCACCAAAACGGACGGCGATGCGCGCGGCGGCGCGGCGCTATCAGTGCGCCAGATCACTGGTGCGCCGATTCTGTTCATGGGCACGGGCGAGAAGACCGAGGCTCTGGAGCCCTTCCACGCGGAGCGCGTCGCTTCGCGCATTCTCGGCATGGGCGACGTGCTGTCGCTGGTCGAGAACGTCACCAAGAATGTCGATCGCGAGCAGGCCGAGAAGCTGGCCCGCAAGCTCAAGAAGGGTAAGGATTTCGACCTCGAAGACCTGCACGACCAGTTACAGCAGGTCGAAAAGATGGGCGGCCTCGGTGCGCTCATGGACAAACTCCCCGCGCAACTGGCTGGCAAGGCGGCGGCGATGCCTCAGGGGCAGGAAAAGGAGATCAAGCGCCAGCTGGCCATGATCCGCTCCATGACGCGCGGCGAACGGCGCTATCCGAAGACCATCGATGCATCCCGTAAGCGGCGGATTGCCGCGGGGTCGGGGGTGCATGTGTCGGAGATCAACAAGCTGCTCAAGAGTCATCTGCAGATGCAGAAGATGATGAAGACCTTCACCAAGGGTGGCGGGCTGCGGAGGCTGATGAGCGCGTTTGGCGGTGGTGGGGGATTCCCACGGCCCCAGTAGGCCTGCGGACCCACCCCCTGGCTCCCTCCCGTGCACGGGAGGGGAAGCTGAATTTTTAAAAAACTTTTTCTGTTACGGAGCGAGCCGGGGCTTGGTGAGCTAAGCAGCTGACCGGGCCACTTTGAAAACCGGCGTGGTTTCAGTATAGTTCGCGCCCTTTTCCGGGAGGAACGCTCCCGGCCGCCCGGCTTTTGTAAAGATTTTGAGGCTTTAGCAGCATGGTCACGATCCGGCTTACCCGCCGCGGGGCGAAGAAGACGCCCTTCTATCACATCGTTGTCACGGACAGCCGGATGCGCCAGGGCGGCACGACCCTGGAGCAGGTTGGCTTCTTCAACCCGATCCCGACTGGCAAGCAGCGCCGCCTGGAGCTGAAGCTGGATCGCGTCGACTACTGGGTCGGCAAGGGCGCCAAGCCCTCCGAGCGCGTGGCCGAGCTGGTGAAGAACCATCGCAAGCAGGCCGCCGCGGCCTGATTTCAGTTCGAGTTGACGTCCCGATGGCGGAGGCGAATCAGACTTCCGCCGAACCCGGCACCCCCGACAAGTGGGTGGTGTTGGGCAAGATCGGCGGCGCGTTCGGCGTGCACGGGTGGGTTCGCATCACCTCGTACACCGACCCGCCCGAGAACATTCTCGACTACGAAAGCTGGTACGTGCACCGCGCCGGACAGTGGCAGGTGGTCGAGATCGAAGATGGGCGGATGACCGCCAAGGGTGTGCAGGCCAAGCTGGCCGGCATCGAGACTCCGGAAGACGCGCGCTTGCAGACCGGCATGGAAATCGCCGTGCCTCGCAGTGAGCTGCCGCCGACCGCGCCAGGCGAATATTACTGGAGCGATCTGGAAGGCCTGGAGGCCGTGACGCCCGCCGGCGAAATGCTCGGGCGAGTGGATCACTTCCGCACCACGCCGGGCGGCGATGTGGTGGTGATTCGCGGCGCTCGGGAGCACTGGGTCCCGTTCGTGAAGGATCGGATCGTCAAGGTCGACCTCGATGCCAGACGCATCGTGCTCGACTGGGGACTCGACTGGTAAGGACTCCATGCGCATCGAAGTGGTGACGCTGTTTCCGGAGTTCGTCGCCGAAGCGGTGCGAGTCGGCGTCCTGGGTCGCGCCATCGAGCGCGGCGCCGTGACAGTGAATGCGAGCACGCCGCGCGAATTCGCGACGGATGTGCACAAGACGGTCGACGATCGCCCTTATGGCGGTGGGCCGGGAATGGTTTTGAAGATCGAGCCGACACGCACCTCGATTCGTGCCGCGAAGGCGCGATTGCCCGAAGGCAGTCGCAGCGTTTATCTGGCCGCCGATGGCGCGCCGCTGACGCAGGCGAAAGCGCAGGAGTTTGCGCAACTGCCCGGCTTGATGCTGCTGGCGGGTCGCTACGAAGGCGTCGACGAGCGGCTGATCGAGTCGGAGATCGACGAATGCGTGTCGATCGGCGATTACGTGCTGTCGGGTGGCGAGCTGCCCGCGCTGGTACTGATCGACGCCGTGGTGAGATTGCTGCCGGGTGTGCTCGGCGATGACGAGTCGGCTCAACAGGACTCGTTCGTGGCGGGGCTGCTCGATTGGCCGCACTACACGCGGCCGGAAGTCTTCGAGGGCAAGGCCGTGCCCCCGGTGCTGGTCGGCGGTAATCACGCTGCAATCCGCCGCTGGCGCGAGCAGCAGGCGCTGGGCCGGACCTGGTTGCGGCGGCCCGATCTGATTCAGAAGCTGCAGCTGACGGTCGAGCAGCAGCGGTTGTTGCAAGAATTTCTGGCGGAGCGCGACGCGCCTCCGCCGCCGGTTTGAAAGGATGGGTACACCATGAACATCATCGAAAAGCTCGAGAGCGAAGCCAGCGACAAGAAGATCCCGGACTTCCAGCCCGGCGACACCATCGTCGTGGAAGTGAAGGTGAAGGAAGGCGACCGCGAGCGCACGCAGGCCTATGAAGGCGTCGTGATCGCCCGTCGCAACCGCGGCTTCAACTCATCGTTCACGGTGCGCAAGATCTCCCACGGCGAAGGTGTGGAGCGCGTGTTCCAGACCTACAGCCCGTCGATCGGCAGCATCACCGTAAAGCGTCGCGGTAACGTCCGCCGCGCCAAGCTGTACTACCTGCGCGATTTGACCGGCAAGGCCGCGCGCATCGAAGAAAAGGTTTGAAGACCAGCGGTTCGCGGTTAGCGGTTGGCGGTGAGTAAGCCGCCGACCACACTAACCGGTAACCGCTAACCGCCAACCGCGTTGATGGGTACACTGCGTCTTCGTTCGAGGAGACTCCATGCCCATCCGTTCAGCTTGCTGGCTGCTTCTCGGTCTGCTCGCGAGCCAGGCGTTCGCCAGTCCCGCCACCGATAAAGTCCTGGAGAACGTGCGTCTGCCGCCGGGCTTCCAGCTGCAGGTGTACGCGGACAACGTTCCCTCCGCCCGTTCGATGGCGCTCGGCGCTCAAGGCACGCTGTTCGTCGGCACGCGCGCCACGACTGTTTATTCCGTCAGCGGCGGCCACAGCACGGGATTGAAGCCCGTGGTCCGCATCGTTGCCGACAAGCTCAATATGCCCAATGGCGTCGCGTTCCGCGACGGCGCGCTGTACGTCGCCGAGATCAATCGCGTTCTGCGTTACGACGCCATCGAGTCGTCGCTCGACAAAGTGCCCGCGCCCAAAGTAGTTCGCGACGATTTCCCGCGCGACCGTCATCACGGCTGGAAGTACATCGCGTTCGGTCCGGACGGCAAGTTGTATGTGCCCATCGGCGCGCCGTGCAATGTTTGTAACGAACCGAAGTATTCGAGCGTGACGCGGATGAATGCGGACGGCTCCGGCCTCGAAGTGTTTGCTCGCGGCGTGCGCAACACGGTGGGCTTCACGTGGCATCCGACGACCAAGGAACTCTGGTTTACCGACAACGGCCGCGACTATCTCGGTGACGACGCGCCGCCCTGCGAGTTGAACGTCGCGCCGCGCGCCGGCCTGGACTTCGGCTTTCCTTACTGCCACGGCAAGGACATCCGCGATCCCGAATTCGGCAAGCTCGGCGATTGCGCTCGCATCACGCCGCCGGTACAAACATTGGGCGCGCACGTCGCGCCGCTGGGTGTGAAGTTCTATACGGGCACGGTGTTCCCGGAGAAATATCGCAACCAGCCGCTGATCGCCGAGCACGGTTCCTGGAACCGCAGCCAGAAGAGCGGCTACCGCGTGACGCTGGTACGGCTCGACGGTCACCAGGCGCTGAGTTACGAACCGTTCATCACCGGCTTCAACCGCGGCGACGAAGTGTTCGGCCGGCCGGTGGATCTGCTGGTGCTCGACGACGGCTCGATGTTGATTTCCGATGACGCCGCCGGCGCCATCTATCGCCTCACTTATTCCGCGACCACCTGATCTCACATGAAAGCGATTGCTGCAATTCTCGGTTTCGTCTGGCGCGGTCTGGACGGCCTGCGCAAAGTGCTCCACCTCGTGGTGCTGCTGGTGCTGTTCCTGATCGTCGGCGCCGCCCTATCGCCGAACATTCCCATCATCCCGGCCAAGTCGGCGCTGGTGGTCGCGCCTCAGGGCGCAATCGTCGAGCAGCTCGCCGGCGATCCGCTCGAACGCGCCGTGGCCGAGGCATATGGACAGGATCGTCCCGAAACATTACTGCGCGATCTGGTGGATGGCATCGATGCCGCTCGCGACGACAAGCGCATCGAGCTGATGGTGCTCGATCTGGGCAGCCTCCAAGGAGGCGGCATCGCGAAGATGGATGAATTGGCACAAGCCATTCAACGCTTCCGCGCCACCGGCAAGAAGGTGTACGCGTTCGGCGAAAGTTACGATCAGGCGCAGTACTACCTGGCCTCGCACGCCGATGAGATCTATCTCGACCCGCACGGCTTGGTGTTGATCGAAGGCTTCGGTTACTACCGCACCTTTCTCAAAGGCGTGCTCGACAAACTGGCGGTTGACGTGAATGTGTTCCGCGCCGGCAAGTTCAAATCGTTCACCGATCAGTTCAGCCGCAGCGACATGTCGGAGCAGGAAGAGCAGGAGAGTCTCGGCTGGTTGAATGCGCTGTGGGCGCAGTATCAGGCCGGTGTAACCAAGGCTCGCGGTCTCGATGAAGGCGTGATCGCCGCTTATTCCAACGACTACGCCGAGATCGCGAAAACCCATCGTGGCGATCTGGCCGCCGCGGCGTTGGAAAAAGGGTTGGTCACCGAGCTGAAGACGCGGCGCGAATTCGAAGAGCAGATCACCGCGCTGGTCGGCGAAGATGAAGAGAAACACACATACAAAGGCGTGATGCACTGGGATTACTTCGCCGCGACGCGCGCTCCCGACGCGCTCGAGATCGACGGCGATCACGTTGGCGTGGTGGTCGCGGCCGGCGAAATTCTCGACGGCTCGCATCCGCCCGGCACCATCGGTTCGGAATCCACGTCACGCCTGCTGCGCGACGCGCTTCACAACGACGAAGTCAAAGCGGTCGTCCTGCGCATCGACAGCCCCGGCGGCAGCATGCTGGCGTCGGAAGTCATTCGTCGCGAGATCGATGCGTTACGCAAAGCTGGCAAGCCAGTCATCGCGTCGATGAGCAGCACTGCGGCTTCGGGCGGTTACTACATTGCCATGGACGCCGACGAGATCTGGGCCAGCCCCGCGACGCTCACCGGCTCCATCGGCGTGTTCGCGGTGTTCCCCACCATCGAGCGCACGCTGGAGAAATTTGGTGTGACCATCGATGGCGTCGGCACCACGCCGTACGCGGGTTCGCTGCGTTTGGATCGCACACTCAACGACGGCGCCAAGCAGATCCTGCAGTCGTCCATCGATCACGCCTACAGCGTGTTCGTCGGCAACGTCGCGACAGCTCGCGAGAAAACATTCGAAGACATCGATGCCGTGGCCCAAGGTCGCGTCTGGGCCGGGGTCGATGCCGCCCAGAATGGTCTCGTCGACAAACTGGGTTCATACCGTGACGCGCTGGACGCAGCGGCGGAGCGTGCAGGGCTCGGCAAGGACTATAAAGTTGGTTACATCGAACCGTCGCTCGGCTGGCGCCAAGCGTTCGCCGTGCGCTCGCAAGCCCTCGCAGC
>JBEVKA010000529.1:0-6468 GCA_040509855.1 Steroidobacter sp. | reverse complement strand
TACAACCTGGATGGTTCCAATCCCGGTTACGATCCCAACAATTCATTCTGCGCGCTGTTGACCCGCGATGCCAACGGCCTGCTGCAAGTCATCCAGACACCGTACTTGAATCTCGGCGGACTTCAGACCAGCGGTATCGATGTGCAGCTCGGTTGGAGCGTCGATCTGGACGAGCTCAGCTTGGGCACGGGGCGAGTGTTCTTTTCCACTGGGCTGGGCTACTCACGGAATTTCCTGATACAGACGCTGCCCAACACGCCGTTCCAGGACTACGGTGGCACCAACACCATCGGCGCGTCGTACCCCGAATATAAAGCGCTGACGAGCATTGGCTACGGTATTGGCGGCGCGTCGGTGTCGGTGCGCTGGCGATATCAAGACGCCATGGACGATGTGACTTCGGTGACCACGCCAGCCAATCCTGGCATCGGCGTGCCGACGTACAGCTTGTATGACCTCGTCGGCTCGTTCGATATCACCGATCGATGGCAAATCCGCGCGGGCATCACCAACCTGACCGATGAGGATTCGGTGTTCGTGTCCAGCTCCCAGACGAGCACGGACACCAGCGTGTTCGATGCTGTCCGCCGCTCATACTACCTGGGGCTGCGGTTCTCGCTGTAATCGTGATGCGGATAGCCGCTGGGTTGGTTCTATCGCTCGCTGTGGGCGCCATGCAGTCCGCGGCGAGCGATCCGCCTTCGACCGAGTGTGCTCCGACGAGCAAGTTGCGATTCATCTGCGGTGCCGAGCGGCCGGAGGATGTCGCTCGCATTCCCGGCACGCGGTGGCTGGTATTCAGCGGTTTCAGCAACGGTGCGGGCTTGAAGCTCGTCGACAGTTCGGAACACTCGATGCGTCTGTGGTATTCGGGCGCGAGGCGCCAAGTCGAGCACGACCGTAAAGCGTTCCCACGTTGCGCCACGCCACCCTCCGTTGAAACATTCAACGCGCAGGGCATCAGCCTGCGCACCATGGCGCCCTCGTTACATCGGCTCTACGTCGTGAATCACGGTGGGCGAGAGAGCATCGAGGTATTTGCGATCGACGCGCGCGACGCCGAACCCAAGTTGACTTGGATCGGTTGTGTGCTCCTGCCCGACGGCATCGCCGCCAACAGCGTTGCGACATACTCCGATGGAGCCATTCTGGCGAGCGTGCTCACCCGTCCTGGCACATCTATCACTGATTTCGTTCTCGGCCGGACGACGGGTGGCGTCTATGAATGGCGGCCCGGCTCGAACAATTTCGAATTGTTGCAGGGGACGGAGCTGCCAGGAAACAACGGCATCGAGACGTCGCCGGACGACAAGGAGTTCTATGTTGTCGCGTTCGGATGGCGCTCGGTCGTCGTATTCTCGCGCGCCGATTCATCGCAACCCCTGCGTCGAGCGATCGCGCCGGGATTCATGCCGGACAACATTCATTGGCACGAGGGACGGCTGCTGCTCGCGGGCATGCAAGCTGACGAACCGGCCTGCGGCGGCGTGCGCAAGATCGTCGATGGCGTTGCGGACGGCATGCGATGTCATCGCGGCTATGCCGTTGCGCAGCTCGATCCGGTTTCCCTGCAGTTCAGGCTCATCGCCTACGGTGCGCCCGATCCCATCTTCAACGGCGTATCGGCGGCCGTGCTGGTCGACGACAATCTCTGGCTGGCGTCGTATCAAGCGGATCGCGTGGCGGTTCGAAAGCTCGACTACCCGTTGTAGCAACCTGCAACCTGAGGCGAGCTCATGTGGAGTACTTGATGAGCTGTTCGCTCAGGCGACGCTTGCGCGCGTCGTAGGGAGGAAACAGCAGTTTCAGGGCCGACAGCGGGCCGGCGGACATCACTGCGCGTTCGTGAGAGAACGCCTTGAAACCGAACACGCCGTGCGCATTGCCGATGCCGGATGTATTGACGCCGCCAAAGGGAAGGTTGTGTTGCGCGAACTGTTGCAAGCATAGGTTCACGCACAGGCTGCCGGAGCTGGTATTGGTTTGGATCGCCTGCACGGTGCGCTCATTCTTGGTCCACACGTAAAGCGCCAACGGCTTGGGCGCCGCATTGATCTCTGCGATCACCGTGTCGAGAGCATCGAATGTCAGGACGGGCAATACCGGACCGAAGATTTCCTCAGTGCGAATCTGTGCACCGGCCGGCACGTCTCGCAACAGCGTAGGCGCGACATAGCGCGAATCGGCGTCGGAGGTGCCGCCACAGGCGATACGTCCACCGGACTGCACCGCTTCATCGATGAGTCGAGCGACTCGCTCTGCGTGTCGACGGTGAATCATGCGTGGCAGATCGGGGCTGCTCTTGATCGCGGCGTCGCTCTCGCCATAGCGCTGGGCGATGATGTCGCGACAGAGATCGACAAAGCGGTCGGCAACGTCACGATGAACGTACGCGTAGTCCGGCGCTATGCAGGTCTGGCCGGCATTCACCATCTTTCCCCAGACGATGTGTTCGGCGGCGCTGCGAAGATCGGCGCTCGCGTCCACGATGACGGGTGACTTGCCTCCCAGCTCCAGCGTCACCGAAGTGAGATTGCGGGCCGCCGCGGCCATGACGATCTTGCCGACCGCGGGTGAGCCAGTGAAAAAGATATGGTCGAAGGGCAGCGAGAGCAGGGCGGTTGCGGTTTCCGCGGCGCCTTCCACGACGGCGACTTCGTCAGTCGCGAACACGGTGCTGATGATGTCTTTGACGACACGATTCGTATGCGGCGTGAACTCCGATGGTTTGAGTATCGCCGTATTGCCCGCGGCCACCGCCGAGACCAGCGGCCCCAGGGCCAGACTCAACGGATAGTTCCAGGGGCTGATGATGAGGCAGCGGCCCTTCGGCTGATAGATCACGGGAGAGGTCGTGCCGAGCGCGGCGAGCGTCGGTCTGAGTCGATGCGGCTGCATCCAACGCTTCAAGTTCGCGATGGCATGCTTCGCCTCGCCGATCAACGGCAGCAGCTCGACGAGGTTCGTTTCCGTCGGAGGCCGGCTCAAGTCGCGGTGAGCTGCTTCCAGGATCGCATCCTTGTGCGTCAGAGTCGCATCGAGCAGCCGGGTCAGCTTGGCACGCCGCTCGGCGGTGGTCGACTGTCTCAGCCTCAGCGCCGTTGCGGCGTGCGAATCGAACAGGGCATCCATGAGCGACTCCAGGTCGTCAGAACGAGAGCATCGCTTCCACGCCCCACATGCGTGGTTCGGAGATCGACGCGAATGGCGTGCCGAAGGTGTCGGTCGTGATGTTGTTGATGCCGGTCACATACCGATCGTCCAGCACGTTTGTTACATAGGCCGCGAGGCCGAATGTATCGTTCGCGCTGGTCCAGGCGAGTCGTAGATCGAGACGCTCCGTGGCCTCGCCAACCTCGAAGGCTGCTTGAAGTGCGCAGGTGCCTTGTCGCTCCGAGTCGGAGTTGCAACGTGACTTGCCGCGATACGCGTACCGTCCGGACAGTTCCAGATCACCCGTGGCGCCCAACGCCCAACCGTAGCTCGCACCGAGTGCGGCGCTGAGATAGGGCTCACCGGTCGGCTCGCCGGAGAGATCGAGCGGATCCGTGCCCCGCGTTACCTTGTCCTTATACGTCGCGTCGATGTAGGCAACGTTGGCATAGAGCCTGAGCTGATCCACCGGCCGCCACTGAGCGTCGACGTCGATGCCCCAGGCCTTTTCATCGCTGACATCGATCACGTACTGCGGGATGTCGGAGCCGGCGACGTCGTTGACCAGTGCGATCGCCTGCTTGTTTTCGTAGATATAGTGGAACGCCGAGGCGTTCAGCACCACACCCACTTCCGGAAATACGCTCTTGATGCCGGTCTCGAAGTTCCACACGTCTTCGTTCTCGAACTCCGATCCGACTTCGGTGCTGTTGTAGCCGCCCGCCTTGTAGCCTTTGGCGAGCGAGCCGAACACCATGACGTTCGATGTGACTTTGTAGTCGAGCACCAGGCGTGGGCTCACGTCATCCCAGGAGTCCTTGCGCGTCACGCCTCCGTCCGGCGTGTCCACCTGGAATACGATGTCCGAGAAGCGATAGGCCTCGGCGGGAATAGGAAATGTCGTGAAGAAGCCGCCTTGTTCGAGGGCGGCCACCACCTGGTCGAGCTCCGGCGTTTCGTGCGGGCCATTGATCCACGTGAACTGCTTGGTGTCGTGGGTGTAGCGCAGGCCGAAGGTCAGGTTGGTGCGATCGTTCAAGTGCCAGATCACATCGCCGAACGCCGCGAACGCTTCGAAGTCGCCGCGGTTGTACATGGCTTCGCGCCACGGCAGGCCGAGCATGCTGGGGCCATCGAACGCCTGGAGGATGCCGGTGGTACCCGCGAACAACGGGAACGGGAGGCCCAGTTCATCGAAAATACCCAGGTTCACGCCGAGGGTATCGATGCCGTCGGTGAACGTGTGCGTGTCGCTGACCTGGTTGGCCTTCTCCTTGTAGTAGCTCACGCCGCCGACCCAGTCGATCCGGTCGGTTTTGCCGGCGAGCTTGAACTCCTGGTAGAAGCTCTCGTTGTCCTCGATGTTTGCTGTGTCGAAGTACGTGGCGATCAGGTTGGTGCCGTCTTCGTCCTCGCGGTTGACGGTGTCGAACTGGCGCCACGAGGTGCTGGAGCGGAAGTCCGTGGTGCCGAACGTGTGATCGATGAACAGATTCACTTGATCGAGCTGTCGCGATTCCTCGTTACCGACCACGTCGTTGTAGACCGGCGCCTGACGAGGATCGAGATGAGCGCTGCGGTCGGCCGGGTAGGGAACCTGCGTCTGACCGGCCTGCACGGGGATGAGGCCGATGGCCGGCCGCGCCAGCTGATCCAGATCGTCGTGGTCCCAAGAGAGTGTCGCGCTCGTTTTATCCGAGAATTCCCAGCGCAACGCGACCCGGCCGGCCCAGTTCTCCTCGGGCATGAGATCCTGGCCCGTGGCTGCGTCTTTGAGCCAGCCATCGCTCTGGTTATAAACGCCGTTGATACGCAGAGCGACGCTGTCGCCGAGCGGCGTGTTCAACATGCCTTCGTAATATTGTTTGCCGTGCTCGCCCACGCGTACTCGCAGCAACGAGTGGAACTCGTCTTCGGGTTGGCGAGTGACGATCGAGATCGCGCCGGCGGCGCTATTGCGGCCGAAGAGCGTGCCTTGTGGCCCCTTCAGGACTTCGATGCGTTCGACGTCGTTGAAAGCGAGCAGCGATGCGCCGGAGCGCGCTGCATAGATGCCGTCGACATACACGCCGACCGCAGGATCGGTGCCGACGCCGAAATCGCCCGTCTGGATGCCGCGAATCTGATAGCGCGGCTGGGTCGGGCTGCTATCGGAAATGACCAGCCCCGGCACGAAGCCATTCAGATCGCCAAGATTTTCCGCGGCGACATCCTCGATCAGCGTGCTGTCCACGACCTGCATCGCTATAGGCACGTCCTGCAGCGACTGTGTTCGACGCTGCGCGGTCACGAGAACTTCTTCGATGCTGTCGGCAGTCTCCTGGGCCAGTATAACTTCGGGCGCTGCGAATCCCGCACCCGTCAGCACCGAGGCCACTGCACACGCAACTCTGTTCCTGCGATTGCTCATGAGCCTTCTTCTCCGTGGTTTCTCTGGCCAGTCACTAGTCAGTAGTCACTAGTCACTTCTAGTTCGTCACTTCTAATTCGTCGCCTTCAACATGTAGTGCGCGACTGCCAGGCGCGTCTCGGGATCGAGATAGTCCTGCGGCGGCATCTCGGGATAGTCGGCACGCTTCTTCACCGGCTTCGCGATGTAATCGGCGAGGCCTTGTGGATTGTCGAGGTACAGCGCCTGGATCGCCTGCACCGGCGGGCCGATCATGCGGCCGTTGTATGTATGGCAGCCGGTGCAGATGCCGAGGTACACCACCTTGCCGCGTTCGCCCGGCTTGATTTCGCGCGGAGGCACGGGTGGTGTCAGATAGTTCACCGTGGTCGCGGTGTTGGTGAAGTCACATTCGGTGAAGTCGCCGACGCCGACGGTCACGTACTGATGACGATTGATGATGCAGCTGCCGGGGCTCGGGCCGACACGCACGATGTCCAGGTTCTTGGCGCCCACCTTGCCCTCGGCGAGCATCAGTGCCTTGGCCTCGGTGATCGTGTCGTAGCCGTTCCTGAGCATCACGTTGTCGAGGAGCTTCACGCGATCGGAGTTGGGATCCGATTCCGGGTCGGCGGTGATGTTCGATGCGTTGGCGTGGTCGGTAATGATGATGCCGGACACTTTGTTGTCGGAGATGATGTTGCCTTCGATGACTACATCGTCGGCCGCCATTATCAAAATGCCGGTGCCGGCCGGAATGCCGGACACAGTCGAGCCGGGCGCGCCGAAGTTGGCGTGGTTGTTTCCCACCACGAAGTTGTTGCGAAAGATCACGTCGACCGTGTCCTTGATCGGCAGTCCGGGCGTGACGAACGCGAGCAGTCCGCCGGAGTTGTTGTGCACGTAATTGTGCTCGACGATGGCGT
>JBEVKA010000528.1:0-3352 GCA_040509855.1 Steroidobacter sp. | reverse complement strand
GGGGCGTTGGCTTGGCGGCAGCCTTCGGGCTCGGTGACGTCTTTTTCGCCGCCGGGCGCAGCATCTCCGCAGCGTGTTCGCGAGCTTTGTCGGTCACATTGATACCGCCGAGCATGCGCGCGATTTCCTCGATGCGTTCGTCGGCGGTCAGTGGATGAAGGGCGGTGCGGGTGGTTTTGCCGTCGGTGAGCTTGGTGACGCGCACGTGGGCATGAGCCTGGCTTGCGACCTGCGGTAAATGAGTCACGCACAATGCTTGCGCGCGTTCACCCAGAGTTCGCAACTGGCGGCCGACGATCTCGGCCACGCCGCCACCGACGCCGGCATCGACTTCGTCGAACACCAGGCACGCGACTGAATCGGCCATGGCGTCGCTTTGTACGGCGGCGACCTGAATCGCCAGGCTGATGCGAGACAGTTCGCCACCGGACGCGACTTTGGCGAGCGGTCGGGGCGGTTGGCCGGGGTTGGCGCTGACCATGAACTCGATTTCGTCCGCGCCGGTTGCGCCCGGTGTTTCCGCCGGCCGCACTTCGATCTGAAATTTCCCGCCCGGCATGCCGAGTGTTTGCATCAGCGTGCTGATGCTCCCCGACAAGCTGCGTGCGGCCGATTGCCGAGCGCTGGTGAGCTTCGCGCAAGCGGCGCGGAATTTTTGTTGAGCTTGTTCGAGCTTTTTCTCGATTTGCGCCATCGACGCTTCCAGCGAATCCAGGCGCTGAAACTCTTCCTGCAACTCACTTTGCAAAGTCAGCAGCCCGCCGACTTCGACACGATGTTTGCGCGCTATGGACTCCATGGCGGCGAGGCGCTGCTCGACCCACTCCTGGCGCTGCGGATCCGCATCGAGATCGGACTCATAACGCTCGACGGCTTCGACACCTTCGCGCAAAGCGATGAGACTTTCATCGATGAGCTTGGTCATCGGCGCGAACTGCGGATCCAACTCGCTGATGTGGCGCGCGGTAGATAGTGCTCGCGAGATCGCTTGCTCGGCGCTCACTTCTTCAGCTTCGCGCAGCAGCTGAATGATTTCACGTGCACCGGAGGCCAAACGTCCGCGTTGTGAGAGTCGCTGGCGTTCGATAGTCAGCTCGTCAGCTTCGCCGTCCTTGAGATCGAGCGCTTTCAATTCGCCGACGTGATAGCGGAGTAACTCCAGGCGAGCTTCACGATCCTGAGCGGATGCGGCCGCGCGGTCACGTTCATCCTTGATCTGCGACCACGTGCGCCAAGAGTCTGTAACGTCCGCGAGCAACGGCCCATGTTCGCCGCTTTGATCTAGCAGTTCGCGCTGTGCGGCCCGGCGCACGAGCGATTGATATTCCATCTGGCCGTGCACGTCGACGAGTGTCTCGCCGAGCTGACGCAGCGATTGCACCGGCATCGCTTGTCCGTTCACGTAGGCGCGCGAGCGACCATCGGCGGCGACGACGCGCCGAAGCAGGCACTCACCTTCGTGCTCGATGGATTGTTCGGCGAGCCAGGCATTGGCTGCGCTGTTCTTTTGAATCGAGAAGGTCGCCGACACTTCGGCGCGCTCCGCGCCGTGACGAACGACTTCAGCGCCTGCACGTCCGCCAGCCGCTAGCAACAAAGCGTCCACGAGAATCGATTTGCCCGCGCCGGTTTCGCCGGTCAGCACTGTCAATCCCGCGCCAAGTTCCAGCTCGACCTCGTCGATGATGGCGAAGTCGCGGATCTGAATGTGAGTAAGCATCGAGCGTTTATTCTGAAGTTTGGTACGGAGTACTGCGGTCGCCGCGGCCCCAGCGCAGCTTCTGGCGCAGGAGGCGATAATAATCGTGATCGGCCGGGTGCAGCAGAGTCACACTGCCTTGTCCCGGACGTACGATCAAGCGATCTCCCTGCGACAGCGCGCCGAGCGAGACACCGTCGCACGTGACTTGAGCATTGCTGTCCGGCCGTTCCAGCAGGCGCACTTCGATCACCGAAGAACCGCACACCACGATGGGCCGGTCCGACAATGTGTGCGGACAGATCGGCGCCAGCACCACGGCATCCAGTCCGGGGTAAAGAATCGGGCCACCACACGAGAGCGCGTACGCGGTCGAACCGGTGGCGGTTGCAATCACCAGTCCGTCGCCGCCGTGCGTGTTCACGTAGCGGTCGTCAATATAGGTTTCGAAATCCAGGATGCGACCGGTCTGCCACTTCTGCAGCACCACGTCGTTGAGAGCGTTGCAGTGGCGGTCGGGCTCGCCGTCGGAGCTCAGCGTCGCTTGCAACATCGCGCGGCGGTCGCTCACGTAACGTCCGGCGAGAATGTCATCGACGCGCGTGGTGAGGTCGGTCGGCGTGATGTCGGCGAGGAAGCCAAGTCGCCCGCGATTGATGCCGAGGACTGGAATGCTGCGCGGAGCCGCGAGCCTCGCTGCGTGGAGCATCGAGCCGTCGCCGCCGACCGCGACCATCAGGTCCGCCGACGTGCTTAATTCAGTTTCGGCGAAACGCTCGACGGTGGCGTCGTGATAGTCCACGTCAGTGGCTGCATCGACCAGGATGCGGCGTGATCGCGAGTGCAGATGCGCGGCCAGGATCTGCAATGTCTCGACGACGCGGTTGTCGCGGGTGTTGCCGACGATGGCAATGGCTTGAAACGGCTGAGGACTTGCGGGCATGGGGCCGGTTTTTAGCACGGACCCCTATCGGCCAGCCACGCGAATACGTTGCCGCCCCGGTGACGAACAGGTCGGCGAACCGGGCTCGAACCGCCCCGAAGACCGGTATTGCGTCGTCGTTATCTTGACAGCGCGAACGGCCGTGCTAGCTTCACTTGGCAACGCGTGCACCGCATTGCAGGGGCGGATGCAAAATGCCTTTTGTCACATAGGTTTGAGTGATCGGGCACAGCCCACGCCCACGACCGACGATGCCGACTCCGAGCAATGAAGACCCGCTGAATGAACGCTCCCAGCAGTTATTGAAGCTGCTGGTGGAGCACTACATTCGCGATGGCCAGCCCGTGGGCTCGCGCACTTTATCGCGCGATCTGGGCCTGAACCTCAGCGCCGCGACCATTCGCAACGTCATGGCGGATCTCGAAGAGTTGGGCTTCGTCACCTCGCCGCACACCTCCGCCGGCCGCATTCCCACCGACAAGGGTTACCGTTTCTTCGTCGACACGCTGCTGAAGTACCAGCCGCTGGACGTCGACAAGATCGCCGCGATCCAGAGCCACTTCGGCGAGCACAACACCGACCACAAGGCGCTGATCGCCGCGGCTTCGCAGATGTTGTCGAGCGTGACGCGCCTCGCCGGCGTCGTGACATTGCCGCGTCAGAGTCATTCGGCGCTGAGCCAGATCGAGTTCGTGCCGCTCTCGGACAAT
>JBEVKA010000527.1:0-5223 GCA_040509855.1 Steroidobacter sp. | reverse complement strand
GGCCTGGTGATGGATCAGTGGGTGGCGCCGGGCTTCGAAGCTTCCGCGGAGACACTTGCCTATCAACGCGCCTTCGCTGAGAAACTCGGCCTCAGCACTTCCGGATCGCGCGATTTCGCCGAACGCGCGCAGTCCATGTTCGGGCGCTATCAAGGACTGTGGAGCGAAGTCGCGACCAAGATGCGCGACGTCAAAGGCTATCCGGTGAAACTCACATTCGGCATGGGCGTCGGTGGCTCACAGTGCCAAAGCGCACAACAGGCTCAAGCCAACGCTGGAGCCTCATCTCCACCAAGCATCGGCGGCGCGCTCGGAGGGGCGCTGGGCGGAATGTTTGGTCGCAAGAAGGAAACGGCCGCTCCAGCACCGGAGCCGACGCCACCGCTGCAACTGCCGGGCGGCATGCTGTCACTCATGAGCATGAGCAACGAACTGGTCTCGGTGAGCAACAACGCAGTCGACTCACAGTCGTTCGAACCGCCCGCGGGATACAAGAAAGTCGCCGGCGACTGAGTGCTCGCCGCCTGCGGCGGCGGGGTACATCCATGTACCCTATTAGCGGCTGCCAGAGGCCTTTGGGGGAAGGGTCTTCAAGAAAGTAAACAGCGCGTCGAGCTCGGCATCGTTCATGGCCGCGAAGTTGGAGAACGGCATGATCGCGATGGATGTGCCATCGGATCGTTTGCCGGTGCGCATCATCGTGCGGAATTCAGCGGGGGATGAGTAACGAAGCATGGCTCCATCCGGCGCACCAGTGAGATTCGCCGCGGCTGGCCACGTCGGCGGAGCACCGGGGATCTTGCCGCCCGCAAGACCCTGGCCATGACAACCGGCGCACGTGTTCGCGACATATGCGCCTTTTGCGTGAGTGTCTTCAGGCACGCGAGCTGGAGCGGCGCGAGTGTGATCGATCTTGTCCGCCGAATCTTTCATCACGCCGAACGCATACATCGCCTTGAGCATGAGCGGCAGACGGATCTCGGCTCTGTTCTCAGGCGCCGGCGGCAGGCTGCGGATGTATGCTACGAGCGATGCGATGTCCTCATCCGCCATCTGCGCGTAGTCCTCGCTCGGCATGATGAACGCAGGCTTGCCAGAAGGCTTCACCCCATGGCGCAGCATGCGGACCCAGTCGGTGTCGCTGTAGGTCGCGGCGATTCCGTTCGTCGTGAGATTCGGCGCTCTGAGATAGAAGCCGCCCTCGCGATCATCGATCATCACGTGACCGCCGCCCTCCTTGCCGTGACATTCGGAGCAGGCGCGCGTGACGAAGATATATTCGCCACGTTGCAGATCCGGAGGAATGGTCGCCAGATCGACGGCAGCGACCTTCACATCGACAGTGCGATTCATCTTGCGATCGCTGAGAAACACCGCCGCGCCGGCGGTAACCCCTACGCCCACCGCCAGCACGGCGAGTGAGCCACCCACGATTTTCACGAGCTTGTTCATGGCGGCGTATTCTGCATATCGACCCTGTATTTACAGCGTACGAACGGGCAGGGCGCAGCGCCGATTGACCGGAAGTCGCTCTAACTTTCGGCAGGGAGCGTTACACTGGGCAACATCACGTGCTCCGAAGCATCACGAATTGCGCAGCAAGAGACGGGAATCGTCCCAGCCCCCCGGTCCGGACAATGGCGACCTTAGAACTTCAAGGAGAGTCGCCATGTTCAACGACGATCAACTTTGGACCGCGGTCCAGAACCGCGACGCCACTCGCGACGGCGAGTTTTTCTATGGCGTGATGACGACCGGTGTCTATTGCCGCCCGTCCTGCTCGTCACGCCAGCCGTTGCGCAAGAACGTTCGTTTCTTCGCCACGATCACTGAAGCCGAGAAGGCCGGGCTGCGGCCTTGCAAACGTTGCCGCCCGAAAGCGCACACGTCCGCGAATGTGCTCAATCAGGTGGTGCACGAGCTGGCGCGCCAGATCGAGGCGCAGCCGGAACAAACGATCAGCCTGGAGCAACTCGCGAAGCGCGCGGGCTACAGCCCGTTTCATCTCCAGCGCAGTTTCAAGGCCATCATGGGCAGCAGCCCGAAGGAATATCAGACCGCGGCTCGCGTGCGCACGCTCAAGAAAGAGCTGCGCAATGAAAAGCCGGTGGCGGACGCAATCTATCAAGCGGGTTTCGGCTCCGGTAGCCGCGTCTACGAAAAGGCCGATGGCCAGCTCGGCATGACTCCGAGCGAATATCGCAGCGGCGGCAAAGGGCTCACGATTTCTCATGCGAGCGGACCGACGCCGCTGGGCTTGATGATGATCGGCGCCACCGATCGCGGCATTTGTTTCCTGCAGTTTGGCGACACCGATGAGGCTTTGCTCGGCGAGCTACAGCAACAATTCCCGGCGGCGACGGTGCAGGCGATGCCGGACAGCCATCAGCCTCAGTTCGAAGGCTGGCTGGCCGCGCTCAATCGTCATTTGCGAGGCCTGGAGCCGAGGCTCGATCTGCCCATGGACGTGCGTGGCACCGCCTTTCAACTCATCGTTTGGCGTTACTTGCAGAAGGTGCCGTACGGCGAGGTGCGATCGTATTCGGAAGTTGCGGCAGGAATTGGCAAACCGAATGCGGCCCGGGCCGTTGCCAGCGCATGCGCCAGCAATTCCGTGGCTTTGCTCATTCCCTGTCACCGCGTGGTTCGTGGCACGGGCGAGCTGGGCGGCTACCGCTGGGGCGTTCAGCGTAAGCGAGTGCTGCTCGATACCGAACGAGCGGCCAGCAAACGATAGCGACATGTACGCAGTTCACATCCTGGAGGCGAATTCTTGCGCCGTACGCCGACGTGCCGATAATGACCGCGCTCACTCCACGCGTGGAGCAGGAGGCGGTCCATGTGCCTGGGTTGTAACGACGACGACGAAATCGAATCGGCGGCGACACGGCGCGAGTTTTTGACGACAGCGCTTGGGCTGACGGCAGCGACCGCGCTCGGCGCGTCGGTCGCCGAAGCCGCTGTGAATGTGGTGGATATCGAGGCCCGGGGCCTCACCATCGATAACGAAGGTGTGCTGCTGCCCGCCTATACGGCCGCGCCCATCGGCGGTTTGAAGCGCACGACCGTCGTGATCCTCAACGACGCCCCCGGTATTCCCAAGGATCTGCAGGAATTGGCGCGCGATGTGGCGCGCACCGGCTTCGTCGCGCTGGTCGTAGATTGCGCCATGCGTGGCACGGCCAAGATTTCCACCAGTCCGGATGCACTTCTGAGCGAGGCCTTCAGCCGCCAGGTGCAGAGCGATGTTCGCGCCGGCATCGTCACCCTGAACGGCAATGGGCCGGACGCCAATCCGGTCGTGATTCTGGGCATCGGCGCCGGCGGCTACACCGGATTGCGCATGGCGTTGAACGATCCGCTGGGCATCGTCGGCGTCATGGCGATGTACACGCCGATCGAGACACCGACCCGCTCGAACACCGACCCGCGGCCGGATCTCATCACTTTGCTCGCGCGCCTGAATGTGCCGGTGCAATTCCACGTCGGCACCGACGACCCCGGGATTTCGCGCGAACATCTGAATTGGCTGAGCCGTTTCGCCGCCGTTGAACCCGATCGCCGCGAAGTCTATTTATATGGCGGCGCCGGCTACGGCTTCTATCGCCCGACCGAAGCGAAGTACGACAAGGGTTATCAGATGCTGGCGCGGAAACGCTGGCAGCAGTTCCTCGCCAAGCGCTTCAGCTGAGTCGATCGCCTCCTTCGAGCGAAAGAGGCGATCTCGCGAACGTTCCTTACGGCTGCACGACCACCTGGCCGCGCTTCATTACGAACACCGGCTTCTCCGTGCTGGTGATGTCGTTCAATACATTGCCTTTGACGGCCACGACATCGGCAAACTTGCCGGCTTCCAGCGTGCCGACCTCATTGGCGATGCCGAGCAGCTTCGCTGACTCGCGCGTGCCGGACACCAGCGCCGCCGACGGCGACATGCCGATCTCCACCAGCAACGCGAACTCCTTGGCGTTCATGCCGTGCGGTGACACGCCCGAGTCCGTGCCGAACGCGATCGGTACACCGAGCTTCAGCGCCGAACGAAATACTCGCTCGTGCTCCTTAAACGTCGAGCGCGCCTTGGCCGCGATCGCCGGCGGATATTTCTCGGCCATCTTGTTGACCCAAAAAACCGCGAGCCGCGTCGGCACCAGGTACGTGCCCTTGGTCTTCATCAAGCGCAGCGTTTCATCGCTGAGAAAACTGCCGTGCTCGATCGAATCCACGCCCGCTTCGACCGCCTGCCGAGCAGCTACGTCGCCGTGGCTATGCGCCGCGACCTTTCTCTTCCATGCATGAGTCTCGGACACGATCGCATTCAATTCTTCCGGCGTCAGCTGTGGCACATCGACCGGATCCGTCTCCGACAGCACGCCGCCGGATGAGCAGATCTTGATGACGTCCGCGCCCCACTTGAGCTGATAGCGAACTGCCGCGCGACAGTCATCCGCGCCGTTGCACACACCATCGACGATGCCGAGCGGCTCGATGCGATCCGGCGGAAACGGCCCTTGATCGCAGTGGCCGCCGGTCGAGCCGATCGAATGCACGGCGGTGAGAATGGTCGGGCCCGGCACGATATTGCTGTTGATCGCATTACGCAGGCCGACATCGACGAACTCGCCGGCGCCTACATTGCGAATGGTGGTGAAGCCCGCATCGAGCGTGCGCTTCGCATACATCGCCGAGTAGTGCGCCTGCTCGGTGGAGAACCGATACATATCCGTGTGAAACCCATGGTAGTAGTCGTCGTGAATCTCACTGGTGATGTGAGTGTGCGCATCGATGAAGCCCGGCAGCAGCGTGGCGTCGCCGAGATCGATCACCTTCGCATTCGCCGGCGCGCCCTGCGCACCCACGGCCTTGATCTTGTCGCCCTCGATGACGACCGCGCCGCCATTGACCAGTTTGCCGGTCTTGCTGTCGAACAAGTAAGCCGCCTTCAGCACCGTCGGCTGAGCCGGCTCGGCGGCATGCACCGTGCTCGCGACGGCCGCCAACCCCAACGCAATCTTGACTGCTAAGCGCATTCGCATCCTCCGGAAAAGCGATGCGCGACGATACCCGTTCAGCGTCCAAAGAAAAACTGTCCACGCATTTCTCGACAAAAGCCCAGGCATTTGACGATTTCGCGCACGCCGCGACGACTATCGTTTGCCCACCGAAGTGAGCTGACCCCAGTCAGTACAGAGCAAGGAGGCTTGGATGAGCGAGCGCACAGTGACT
>JBEVKA010000526.1:0-15367 GCA_040509855.1 Steroidobacter sp. | reverse complement strand
TCAGTTTGCGGGTGGTGCAAGGGAAGCCGGTGCTGCCGAGTTCGGAAGCGCCTTACGTCAAGGCTACTCCGGAGGCGGCATGATCGTGCGCTCGCTGTCCCTGTTGTGGAGCGTGATTCGTTCGCTGTCGACGGATGATGCTTACGATAAATATCTGGCCCACCATCAAACTGAGCACAGCGGCTGCGCGCCATTGAGTCGACGGGCGTTTTATATCCGGCAGCAGCAGCACAAGTGGACCGGGGTTTCGCGCTGCTGCTGACGGCCACTGAGGCGCGGTTCACAGTCTGAACGCTTTGCGCCGCAAAACCCGCAACTGAACAGCCTCGCCGAACGAACACTGTCGTCGAGGCGCGACGCTTCGTGTCGGGATGTTTGACACGTTTTCATCGCCTGTGTAATTAACCGCAGCTCGTTTATCTACGTCAGGAGAGCCGACATGGCTTTGTGGAAAGATCAGTACGGCAGGGAACAGAACACACCGGAACCGGCGGCTGCGGAAAAGCCCGCGGTGAGCCTTGCCAATGTCGAACCCGTCCGTTCGCCTGCGGCTCGCTCGACAACCCCGACGGCGGAGACCTCGAACAAGGAGTCCGTGCTCGCGGCCGGCCTCACCATCGAAGGCAAGATCGAAGGCTCGGGCAATGTCCGTGTCGCCGGTAATTTCAAGGGCGACATCCATGTTCAGGGCAACCTGACCATCGAACAGGGCGCCAAGATCACCGGCAGCGTGCGCGCCAATACCGTCATCATCAGCGGCGAACTGGAAGGCAATATCGACGCCGCCACTCGCGTCGAGCTGCTGCAGACCGGCGTCCTGAACGGCGATCTGAAGGCGGGCTCGCTGACCGTCGCCGCTGGCTCTCGCATGCGCGGCCGCGCCGAGTTCGGTTGGGACGACAAGAGCATCAAGTAGCGTGAATCCCGTCGACATGGAGTGGGCGCGATGAGCACAGGACGCGCGCCCCTGACTGCGGGCAAGACGCGCGTCTGCCCGCACTGCAAGTCCACGATTCTCGAAAGCGCGAGCATCTGCCCGGCCTGCCAGCACCACCTGCGCTTCGATCCCAAGGCCATCGTCGAGAAGCGCGCGCAGCCGACGTTTTCCGCCTTGCGGGTCGAGGGTGCGTTCAAGCATCCGGCCGAGGGCGAGGCCTGGGAGTATTCGATCGTGATCTCGGTGCGCAACGATCGCGGCGAGGAAGTGTCGCGCAAGGTCGTCGACGTCGGCGCCCTCAACGCCAACGAGGGGCGGACCATCATGCTGTCGGTCGACGTGTTCAAGCCCGCTGACAAATGACGCGGGAAATGCCGCACACTGCGCGTCATGCCCCGTTTGTATCTGGTCAGACACGCCAAGCCCGCGGCTTCCTGGGGTGAAGAACCCGACCCGGGCCTCGACGCCACTGGCATCGCTCAGGCGCAGACGATGGCGGAGGAGCTGGCGGGATCGCTGTCACGGCTGCCGGTATTCACCAGCCCGCTGCGGCGCTGTCGTGAAACGGCGGAGCCGCTGATACAGCTGTGGTTCTGCGACGCCGAGCTGATGCCGGCGGTCGCCGAAATTCCCTCTCCACCACTCGACCTCGCCGCCCGCCACGACTGGTTGATCGCCGCCATGCGCGGTACCTGGCAGCAGTTGCACGACAAGGCGCCGCCGGGGTCGATCGACTATCTCCTCTGGCGCCAGCAGCTGATCGACTCACTGCTCGCCGTCGAACGCGACTGTGTCATCTGCACGCATTTCATTGCGATCAACGTTGCCGTCGGCGCAGCTCAACGGCGCGACGAGGTGGTGTGTTTTCGTCCGGACTATGCATCCGTGACCGTGCTCGACGTGCATCGCGGCCGGTTGCGCGTCATCGATCTGGGTCGTCAGGCCGAAACCTTCGTGCTCGCCCGCAAGTAGCGGGCAAGCAAGAGACTCGTGATTCATAACGCCGAATAAACCGGTCGGTACGCAGCGACCGTTTTATAACCGGCTCCTATAATCCGCCCCGCCCTTCCACTCACACCTTCAAGCCCACGCGGCCCAAGGGAGAATTCGTCATGAGTCTGTCGATGTACGAAGCGTCGATCCCCACGTTCCTGCTCACGCTGGGCAATCTGCAAAAGATTCTGGAAAAAGCCGTCGCGCATGCGGAGGGCCGCAAGTTCGATCCCAACGTGTTCGCGTCCACGCGCCTGTTCCCGGACATGCTGCCGCTGGCGCGCCAGATCCAGATCGCCAGCGACTCCGCCAAGGGCGCGGCCGCCCGCTTGAGCGGCACCGAGCCGCCGAAGTTCGAGGACAACGAAACCACGATCCCTGAGCTGAGCGCGCGCGTCGCCAAGACGATCGACTATCTGAAGAGCGTGAAGCCCGAACAGTTCGCGGGCGCCGAGGAGCGCACGATCGTCATCAAGACCTCGCGCAACACCTTCAACTTCAGCGGTGTGAATTTCCTGCGCCACTGGGCGCTGCCGAATTTCTTCTTCCACGTCACGACCACGTACGCGTTGCTGCGTCAGGGCGGCGTGGAGATCGGCAAGGCGGACTTCCTGGGTCAAGTCCCTCAGGCTTGAGTTATCGCGAGGTGAGGGGCCGCTCGCACGACCCCTCACCCGCTCTCGATGTTTACTCGTTCTCGTAGCCCACTCGATACAACGTCACCGTACCGCTGACTTCATTCGCCACTACCAGCAGCGGTGCGCGCGTCGGGCTGTCCTTGGCGTCGATGAACAACAAACCTTCCGGGCCGAGATCGCCCGCGGCCGGCGCGGTCGCCGGGTCGACGCTGAAGTCGCGATTGTTGGTGTAGTCGACGAGCAGCGGCGCGTACGGATCGGTGATGTCGTACGTGACCACTCCGCCCATGCGCTCCAGGCCGATGAACGCGTAGCGACGCTCGCCGACCGTGCCGATCGCCAATCCTTCAGGCTCCGGGCCTTTGTTGTCCGACCGGCTGTCGAAGGCGCGATCATCGTTGCTGGCGTTGAAAAACAGCGGATCGCTGGCCGCGACGATGTGCTCGAACTCGCTGCCGCTGTCGTAGACCTGCGCACCGTCCGTGCTCCAGATGGAGAACGAGCGGCCGCCGAGCGTGAACAACGCTTCGAAGTCGCCATCACCGTCGGCATCGCCGAGCGCGCGCGTCACATTCAGGCGACCGAGGTTTTCATTCCGACGCAACGTCGCGGCGTTCGGGAACAACGTCGGATCGAGCGTGAGCGAACCGATGCGCGCCTCTTCCGAGAAGCCCGGCCAATCGCGCGCGTCACCTTCGTTCGCAGTAATCAGGAACGTCTTCTTGCCGGATCGGAACGAGGCAATCGCATCGGGCTGATACATTCCGTACACGGGCCAGTTGCGAATGTTGATGGCGCTATCGCGATCCGACGCGTCGAGGCCCGGCACCTTGATGAGTCCGAGCGTCACGGTCTCCGGCACGTAGCCCGGCGCGAGCGTGAAGCGACCGGTCGCGTTGTCGATGACGATGCCGGCGACTCCAAAGTCATTATCATTGATGAGCGCCAGCTGACCTGAGTCGAGCAGCGCCAGGCCTTCGACTTTCTCCACCGACGCGTAGCCTGCCTGCGCGAGATCAACTCGCAGCGTCTTGGTCACCGGCACGACACCGACCGACGCCAGTTCGGCGACTGTCATCTGATCCACACTCTTCTGCACGCCGCCGACGTCGAACAGGCCGAGCGCAGAAATATCCGTCGCACCATCAAGCTTGAATGCGTAGACCCTCTTGGTGATGGTCTCGACCGGATCCTCGGGCAGCGCGTCGTCATCGCGCTCCACCACCAGGAAACCGCCGCCGGGAACCGCAACCGCATCGCCGAGTTTGTCGGCACGCGTATCGTCGGCACTGACCGCCGGCGGATTGTCCATCACATACAGGAACTGACGAGTCGCGCTGGTCTGCGGATCGTATTCGACGACTCGCACGTTCTGCATGGCGTTGAGCGCGGCGTTGCCGAGCGTCGCCGGATTGCGAATCGGACTCTGCACGAACGCATACACCTTGCCGTTTTGAATCGCGACCGCTTCGAAGCCGCGATTCTGACGACGCTGCGCAATCACCGCGGGCAACGCTTCGATGCCGAACTCACCACTCGTGCCTGCCGCGGGCACTGGCTTGCCGGCAGCTGCATGCGTGCCGATCGGAACCAGACGCGCGATGAGCGTGCCGTCCGGCGTGAAGTGATAAATCGCGGGACGATATTCGTCGACCATCCAGAACGAGCCGTCGGCCGCGATCGCGATGCCTTCCAGATCCGCACCGAGCGGATCGATGCCGGTCGGTTTGCCGAACAGGTCGACGCCGACTTCATCGTTGTATGGTTGATTGGTATCGCCCGACAGCGCTGTGTTCGGCAGGCCGGTGAGCGGCTTGCCGTTCGCTCGTTTCAGATGAATCTGTTGAGTGAGCGCGAACTCGCCGGTGGCCGGATCGAGCGTGAAGCGCACCAGCCGCGGCGTGAACGCGGGCAACAGGAACGGACGATTGATGCCGGTCGGCTCGCCGTTCGGACCGCGATCGGTGTGAGTGATGAACTTGAGCTTGCCATCGCCCGTCGTGCCTTCGAACGCGAGGCCGGAGAAACCGCCGAGAGACATTTCCTGTTTCGCCACGGTCTTGCCGATCGACGGCAGACCGGTCCATTCATACGTCGCGGCCGCGAACGGCTTTTCGCTGTAATCCTTGTAGCCGAGCGGCAGCAGACTGGTCACCGCGCCGCTCTTGATGTCGATCTCCGCGATCGCGTTGTTCTCTTGCAGAGTCACGTACGCGGTGAGCGAGTCATGAGAGATCGTGATGTACTCAGGCTCGAAGTCCTGCGCGGCGCTAGCACCCGGTCCGTAGATGCGAATGCCCTGCTCGCGCAGCTTCGCTTCCTGGCCGTTGAACTTGGTGAATGAAACAGTGCGCACGCTGGCGTCGGTGAGCTTGCTCCAACCTTTCGCGTCCCAAGGCACGGGAATGATGCTGATGGAGCCTTCGGGATCGAATTGGCCGGCCCCATAGCCGCTTGGCTCGCCCTCGTTCGCGCTCAACACGAAAAAGGTGTCGGGCGTGAACGTGAGCATGTCCGGCAACGCGCCGACTTTCACTGCCTTGATGAGTTTGCCGCTGGCATCGTAGAACGCGACATGGCCTGCATCGGTCTTCGGCCTGCTCTCGATCGCCACGGCCACGACACCACGGCTGACGGCAACGCTGTTCGGCGCGCCGAATTCGGATGTATCGATCGTCGAGACTCGCTTCGGGCTGGCCGCATCGCTCACATCGAGGATGTCGACCGTCGCGGTGGCCGCGTTGACTAGAAACAATCGTTTGGTTGCCGCGTCGAACGCGACGATTTCGGCCGAGCCGAGCTCGCCGGCGTCGAAGGTCGAGATCGGCTGCAGTGTGAGTCGGTCGCGCTCACCGGCGTACGTCACCGATGCGGCATTGAGCAATACGAGAGCGACGGCGGCGACCGCGCGGGTACGAGAGGCTGTGAGCATGGAAAACTCCGGATCGCTGGTGCTGTTGTTCGCCGCCCAGCCTCGTCCATGAGGCACGCAATCCGTGCCGGGCTTATGCCCGGCTATTGTTGAATCGATCTATTGCGCTTTGATGACATGTTGAAACTCGCGATCGGGCATCCTGCCACGACGCTCGTGCGAGCCGGCGAAAGACGCGACTTTAGCCTCTCGCTCGCCGCCTTACGACGGCAGGGCACATCCGCGTGCCCTAGTCGACCGGCATCCGCGCCACGTAATACTCCGCCAGCATCGACGCGGCGGGTGGGTCGAGATTGCTCAGCGCGACGATCACGTAGCCGAGTTCGGGGAAGATTCTCAGATCCGCGTTCATGCCAGGCGCGCCGCCGCTGTGACCGTAACTGTGTGTTTTGCCCGTGCCTTGCAATGCCAGGCCGTAGCCGTAACCGCCAAATTTGTTCTGCGGGCTGGTGGCCACACGTAACATTTCTTTGGAGATCAGCTCGCCTGCCTCCAACGCCTTCGCGAAGCGCAGCATGTCACCTGCGGTGGAATAACCACCGCCCGCCGACGTGCCACGATAAGGCAGTGTGTCCGTGTTCGCGACCAGTCGACCCTCTTTTCTCATATAGCCCGTCACTCGCCGCGGCACGGTTTCACTCTCGGGCAGCGAGGCGGTGGAACTCATGCCCGCCGGTTCGAAAATTTTCTGCCGCACGTAGTCGTAGTACGACTGGCCGGTGACTTTCTCGATCAGCGCACCGAGCAGCACGAAACCATAGTTCGAATAGCGGTCGTCACTACCCGGCTCGAAGGCCAGCTGCCGCGCGCCGTAGAGCTTCAGATAATCGCCGTGCGTCCTCAGCGACAGACGATTCGTATCGAACTGCGGCCCGAAGATGTCGCCGGTGCCGCCGGTGTGCGACAGCAAGTGATGAATGGTGACTTTGCTGGCCAGATCCAGGTTCGGATAGTCGGTCAGATATTTGCCGATGGGCTCACGCAGCGCCAGCTTGCCCGCTTCGACCAGCTGCAGCGTCGCGACCGAAGTGAACATCTTGTTCTGTGAGCCGAGCCGGAACTGAGTTTCCAGCGTGACGTCGGCGCCGGTTTCGCGATTCGATTTGCCTGCGGCCTTCTGCAACAGAATCTGGTCACCACGCGCAATCACCACGACGCCGGAGAAACGATCCGTCTTCGCCAGCTGATCGATGCGCTCGGTGAGTGCACGCAGCGCTGCTTCTTGTGTCAAACGCTTGGGCGCCAGGTCGGGCGGCAGCTCAGCGCCCTTGATGCCGAATTTATCCATGATGGGCGCGCTGCCGCCGGTCGCGGTCAGCTCGATACGCAACGGACGCTCGGTATCTTTCTCCTGCGCCAGTACGACAATCTTGCGCGGCTCGCTTTCCAGGACTCGTAGCAACGTCAGTCCGCCGGACATCTCGCGATGTTCCAGCAAGCCATCCGGCGGCGCCTGCTCGCGCCCGTTGCGCCTGTTGAATGCCTTGACCTTGGCGGCATCGCCGGAATTGAATGCCACCAGGAAGTCACCCAGGATTTTCCCGGCCGGCGTGTTCGGCAACGGCGCGTCCGCCACCGCCAGACCGGCGACCAGCAACAGCGCCGACAACAGATACTTCATGGCCTCTTCCTTTAAGTTATTTTGTTTGGTCCGTTTTATCGACGGCGGAGCGCCCCAGAAACATCAAGCGTTCGTTGAGCGCATCGACGATGCGAACGCAGGCGGCCGCGATCTGGTCGCCGCGCGAGAGCGCTTCGGCGGAGGTTAACGCCTCCTGAAAAATTTCACGACTGCCCGGCACATCGCCTGCCCTTGCACGGACCGCCGCGAGGGCCGCATATGCCGCCGGCAGCAACTCACGATCGGTGATTCTGCGCACGGCGGCGCGAGCCGCATCGATCGTTTCCAGCGATGGTTGCTGCTCACCCCGAAGCGATTGCTGGCTGAGCACGCCGAACTGCGCGGCGGCGTCGACGAGAGGATCCGAAAACTCACTGGCCCATGCCGCCGCAGATGATGTCGTTGCCCCCGGATGTAACGAAACCGCGTCGCGCACCAATAGTGCGCGCATCACTCGATCGGTGATGTTCCTGGCCGCATCGATTGCTTCACGCGTATCGCCTATGCGGGCCTGACTGCGCCCGATGTAATCGAGCACCTCGTCGCGACCGGTTCCTGGCGGCAAGCGATCGGCCTCGGCGCGAAGGTTGCGCAATGTTTGACGCGCGCCTTCCTCATCACCCGCCGACGCTTGCCAACGCGCCAGCTGTGCCAGTGGCGCCAGCTTGAGCTGGGTTTTCAGGCTGGCTTCCTGAAGTGTGCGCATGGCAGTCACGATCATTTCACGACCCGTGGCTGCATCCTTGCGCTCGACGCGCACCAGCCCGATGCGACCTTGAACCAATGCCTTCGCGATGGGCTCGTTGATGAGCTGCAGTGATTTCAACGCGCCGGCGAAATCGCCGAGTTCGGTTTGGGCCAACGCGATGCGGCCATACACTTCATTACGATTCGCACGCTTCGCGCGAGCTGCTATCGAGAGCGCGCCGGGAAGATCGCCTTCCTCGAATCGGGCAGCAGCCACATCGCCATACGCCAACGCGGAGTAATGTTTGTCTTCGATGCCCGGCAAGATGGCGCGTGCGGCTTCGATGTCACCGCTCCTACAGTGAGCGGTGACGATCTGCCGCAACAAGTCGCCGCGAGCCACGGGTTCGCTGATACGCAGAGCGAGTGTTTGCGCTGCTGGCAAATCGCCCGATCCGATGTGCAAGCTCGCGATCGCGGCGTATGCAGCGCTTTGCGGACGTGGGACATTGATCGACTCCGCGGTTTGTCTGGCGCCGATCGGATCATCGGCGGCGATCTGCGCCAGCACGATGTCATGTAATACCCAGCCACGAAACTCGGCGGATTGAATGCGGCCCGCCACCTCGATCGCGCGTCGAATGATTTTTTCGGCGGGTGCGGGACCTTCCAAGGTCGCCTGCGCCCGCGCGATCGATGCCAACGCTTCGGCCTGACGGTAAGGATCTTGGACTTCGCCAGCTGCTTGCAGCGCGCGGCTCAGCGCGATCGAAGGCCACTGCGCCGGTTCAGATTCCGCCAGCGTGGCAGGGGCGCTCAGGAGAATCGTGACGAAGGCAATGCCCGCCGCCGCGAGCGAACGCTTCGAACCGCATGACAGCCGCATCCGGTGACCTCCCCCTCGCCTGCCGGCCCATCCGTCGGGCCATCCGCAGGTTCGAAGAGGCTAGGTAACCCAAGTATTGCTGGCTGTGCAATCTTTCGCGTTTCAACCGCCCAGCGACGCCAGCACTGCCTGAATACGCTGAAGCTGAGCGCGCGTGGTCATGCCGGCAAGCATCTTCAAGAACTGCGGATGCTGCGCACCGGAGGCAATGTATTGCCAGCGATAGGCCCGCAACATGACGTCGCGGATCTGCTGCTGCTCGGCCGGCGAAAAGCTGCGCTCGCACAATCGCATGAAATAGCCGGAGTCCGCCGACGACTGCGTGCGCACCAGTTCGTCCAACGTCCGCAATAGCGCGATGAAATCATCGACCGCGATGTCGCGCTCGGCGGGGCTCATGCCGCGGTCCTCTCGATTCCACTCGATCTCGTCCATCACCGCATGCTGGCATTCCTCCAGCCAGTGAAAACGAAACACGTCGCGAAACAGATCGGACAGATCGTCGTCACGTTCCATGCTCTCGCGATAATGAACCTGCGTGAACAACTCGATGTGACACGTCAGTGCCAGCACAGCCCAGGTCGACTTGCTCAACACCGTGCGCGCGACTTCGTTCGCATCGGCCATCAAGGCATAGCCGCCCGGCATGCGTGAGGCGATCGCGAGCTCGATGCGACGGAACAGTTCCTGATGTTTCAGTTCCTCGTCGCTGAAGCGAACCAGGCCTTCCAGCGCCACCTGGTCGCCGAGTCCCTGCTTGCTCGCCAGCTCCAGGGTCTTGGCGCTGATGAAACGTTCCAGCAGCCCGAACAGGCACGCATAGCTGCGCCCCTGCACGTGGCTCATGGAACGCTTTTCCTCGGCGGTCAGGAACGCCAGGTCGTTGACCTTGGTCAGCCCGTCCGGCAGGAATTTGCGACGGAAGTCGAACGTCCGGCCGCGGAACACATCGGCGTCGATGTCCCAACGCACGCGCTTGGAGGCCTTGATACAGCGTGCATAGCGGGCGCGATCGGAATTTTCCTGAAAAAGCTTTTCGGCGGCGGGCGACACCACCATGGCAGCTGCGGCGCTCATACGTTTTACTCGCGGACGTCTTTTCAAAGTGATGCGCATCTTGAGCCGCCGCCGGTCAAGCCCGCATGAGGCCAAAGACTCATTTTGAACTGGGACAAATGTCCCGATGTAGACGCTGTCTAACGCCGCGATGGGCCGAAAGTACTACGCGATGCCGCGATCGCGGGCGACGACGATGGCCTTGGCGCGCGAATCGACGCCCAGCTTTTCGAAGATGTTGGTGAGGTGATTGCGGACGGTCTTTTCGCTGATGAACAGACGGCTGGCGATCTCACCGTTCGCCGCGCCCTGCGCCACCAGCCGGAGAATCGCGTTCTCGCGCGCCGTCAGTTCCGACAGATCGATCGGCGCGGCGGGCTCGGCGATGCTCTCGCCGGCGGCCGGCGCCAGCCCCATGAAGTCGTTGAAGATCTCACAGAAGCGCAGCCACGACGGCTCGTTCTCGGTGAGGATGTGATTGCGGCTCTCCAGACTCACGAAGCGCGCGTTCGGAATCTCGGCAGCGAGCAGACGGCCTTGCTCGAAAGGAATGCGTGCGTCGCCGCGGGCATGAATCACCAGCGTCGGCACTTTCACTTGGGGCAACAGCGGTCGCACGTTGATCTGCCCGAACGATTCGATGATGCGCGCCGCGATTTCCGGCTGCGTCGTGGTGCGCATCAGGTCCGAGAACCAGCGCACTTGTTCGTTGGTGGCGTCCGGAATGAACAGCGATGCAAACAACAGTCGAAACGCGGGATTTTCCTGACCCCAGCCTTGCCGGATCAGCTCGACCAGCGCCTCGCCGTGCCGGCGCGCTTCTTCGCCACGCTGCGCCCAACCTTCCGAATAACAACCATACAACACCAGCTGCGTCACCCGCTCCGGATGCCGCACGGCATATTCGATACAGGCAGCGCCGCCTTGCGAAATGCCGAGCAGCGGAAAGCGATCCAGCTCGGAGGCATCGACGATGGCCTCGAGATCAGCAACCTGCGCTGCATGAGACAGATCCGCGACATCCCAATCGGAGAGGCCGCAGCCGCGCGGATCGAAACGAATCAACTGGCGATCGGAAGAAAGGAAACGAAACCAGTGCCGCCACACCGGGCTCTGCCAGTCGAACTCCAGGTGCGACAGCCAGTTCGCCGATTTCATCAAGGGCGGGCCGTTGCCGGAAGTGGCAACCGCCAGGCGCACCCCATCGACGGATTTGATGAATCTAATCGTTTGTTGCATGCGGGGGGAGCATAAGCTACACCGCCCGCAACGCTGTTGCCACCGGCAAACGGGCAGCGCGGATCGCTGGGAACAAACCGCCCAGCAAGCCGATCACACACGCCCACACGATGCCCAAGATCATCAATTGGCCATCGACGCTCAGCGCGAACACCAGCTGACCCATGCCGCCGCCCGAGGTGCTGACGGTGTTGCCATTGAAGAACAACCACGCAATCACCGCACCAATCACGCCGCCGATCAGCGCCAGCACGAATGCTTCCGCGAGCACCGACATCACCATCGCGGTGGAGCCGAAGCCGAGCGCACGCAACGTCGCGATTTCTCGTAACCGCGCGCTCACCGCTGAATACATCGTGTTCAGCGCGGCGAAGATCGCACCGACTGCCATGATTCCGCCGACGACATAGGCAATCACAGCGATGATGGTGCTCATGGTCTTGGATTGCTGCCGGTAGTATTCGCGCTCGGGAATGACGTCGACCGCGAGCGTGGGATTCGCCATCAAGGAATCCTTGAACTTCTGAAACGCACTCTTCGATTCCAGGAACACGGTGACGCTCTGATATGCGCCGCGCTGATCCACCGAGTTCAATGTTTCCACATCGGTCAGGATCGAGGACTCGTGCGAATCGCCATTGGTTTCGAACACGCCGACCACGGTCCAGTTGGCGGCCCTTGCGTGAACCACATCGCCGATGTTGAGTCCCTTGAACTGCGCCTGCGCCTGTTTGCCGACGATTATTTCGGTGACGGCCGGCTTGAACATGCGACCTGCGACGATCTTCAGCTCCGGCCGCACTTCCGTGACCAGCGGCCCGACGCCACGCAGGATCACATTGATCTCGGCGTCATCTTCCTTCTTGCGCATACTCAGAATGCGCATGCTTTCGGCGGACAGGATCGGTTTGCCTTCGGCGTTGTGCCTGATGCCGGCGCCGTCCTCCACCGCGCGAGCCGAGTTGCGATCCAGCGCGCTGGAGGTTTCCGCGATGGAACCATTGCGCAACACGATGGCGCGATCGTCGCGGCCCGCGTTCTCCATGGTGCGAATCAAGCCGGTCGACATCGCGAGCACCGACACCAGCACGGCAACGACGCCGGCGATGCCGATCACGATCACCGCGGACGTGCTCGCCCGCTGCGGCATGCTGCGCAAGTTCATGGCGGTCACGGCGCCGATCTGACGGAACATCTTCATTCGTTGGCTCTCCCTCAGCGCCCAGCGAGGGCATCGACGATGTTCAACTGGCGCGCACGCCATGCGGGCGGGAACCCGCTCACGAATGCCAACACCACCGCGATACCGAGCCCCATGAATGCGACGATGGCCGGCATCGAGAAGTTACCGAACAACTTTTGCAACGTCGGCGATTCGAATACCACCGCCGCCAGCCCGATGCCGAGCATCGCCGCGAACAGACACAGGATCATCGCCTCGATCAATATCAGTGCGAGTACTTTTGCGTCCGAGTAGCCGAGCGTCTTCAACACGGCCAGCTCCGACGTGCGCTCGCGCACCGATTGCATCATCGTGTTCGCAGTCAGGAACAGCAGCGTGAACAACACCGCGCCGACGATGGCGTTGGCGATGAAATTGATGTCGCCGAGCTGCTTTAGCTGCGATTGCGCCAGTGCGGATTCGGTCTGGGTGCGCGTCTCGGCGGTGGAGTTGGCAAACATCTCGTCGATCTGGTGCGAGATGCGATCGGCCTGGGTCGGGTCCTGCACCGAGACGATGTAGTAATGAACCTGGCCCTTGCCGAAGGAACGCGCCTCGTCGAAATATTCATAGTTCAAATAAAACGTCGGGAAGCCCGCGCCGTAGGCCGACGCGTCGAATGTGCCGACGACATCGAATTGCCAGGTGTTGCTGCCGTCCTTGTTGGTCCAGATCGACGTGCCGATGGGGATGCGATCGCCGACCTTCCAGCCATGTTTCGTGGCCAGTTCCTGGCCGATCAGCACGCCGGTGCGCGTCTTGGCCATGGCCTCGATGTACTCCGGCTTGATCTTGATTTCCTTGTAGACCTTGAACAGCTCGACCGCGTCGGTCGCGAACGCCGGAATCGGCGTGCGAGCCTCGCGAAAGTAACCGCCGAAGTAGGCCCACATCGAAACGGCACGCACGCCGGACACGCCGCGGATGCGATTCAGATAGGAGATCGGCATGCCGTCGGTCATGCTGGTGCGCGCGGAAACATACAAACGATCCACGTCGAGATTCGACAACGCCGTACCGAAGCCCTGGTTGATCCCTTGCAACAGGCCGAACAGCAGGAACGCGATCACCACCGAGATCATGGTGAACACGGTGCGGGTCTTCTTTCGCCACAGCCCCGCCCACACCAGGCCGAAATATTTCATGCCGCGCGCCTCGCGTCATTGGTCAGCCGGCCCTTGTCCAGATGCAGCTCGCGCGAGGCGTACTCGGCAGCCTTGGGATCGTGGGTCACCATGATGATGGTCTTGTTCTGGCTGCGATTCAGGGCCTGCAGCAGATTCATGATTTCTTCGGCGTTCTGACGATCTAGGTCACCGGTGGGCTCGTCGCACACCAGCAGCGTCGGATCGGACACGATGGCGCGAGCGATGGCAACGCGCTGTTGCTGACCACCGGAGAGCTCGTTCGGCTTGTGTTTGGCACGATCGGCGAGGCCGACCAGCTGCAATGCTGTTTGCACGCGCTGCTTGCGCTGTGACTTGGAAAGATTCGTCAGCAGCAGCGGCACTTCGACGTTGGCTTCCGCCGTCAGCACCGGCAACAGGTTATAGAACTGGAAAATGAAACCGATGTTGCGTGCCCGCCAGTCCGCCAGGCTGCCGCGCGAGAGCTGATCGATGCGATCGCCTGCGACACTCACTTCGCCACTCGTAGGCTGATCCAGCCCTGCCACCAGATTCAACAACGTGGTCTTGCCCGAGCCCGAAGGCCCCATCAGCGCGAGGAACTCGCCCTGCTCGATGGCGAGATCGACGCCATGAAGCACCTCCACTTTCTGCTTGCCGCGAACATAGCTCTTGGTGACATTGCGCAGGGTGACGAGTGCAGTCATGTCGCATCAGATCCCATGTCGATGAAGGGCGCGGGGAGTGTACCGACTCGAGGCGAGTGGAGTCAGGTGGTTATCGGCCAACGACGGTAGAACACCGGTCGTCGGTGGGAGTTACTCCCCCGAAAGGCCCAAGTAATGCCGAAATGTTCGTGGCCCGCTTCCATCGGGCCACAGTCTTAATTTTCAGGCGGCCACAGGCTGAGCCGCCTGAACCCTCTGCTCCCGGATCGGGAAATTGATAACCGCGGCGAGCAAGGCGAGCACCATGTCCGCATACCAAATCCATTGATAGCTATTGGTCTCCGCGACCACGATGCCTCCGAGCCACGCGCCGAGGAAGCCACCGATCTGGTGCGAGACGAGCGTCAGTCCAAACAGCGTCGCGAGATAGCGCGTGCCGAACAACTTGCCGACCAGCCCCGCCGTGGGCGGCACGGTCGCGAGCCACGTCATGCCGAGCGCGGCGGCGAAGAGATAAATGTTGAGCGCCGTCTTCGGCATCATGATGTAGATCGCGATGATCGCGGCTCGGCTGCCGTATATCCACGCCAGCAGATATTTCATGCGATAGCGCTGCCCGAGCCAGCCGACACTCAAGCTGCCGACGACGTTGAACAGACCGATCAGGCCTAGTGAAGTCGCCGCGACCTCCGCAGTGAGACCGCAGAGCTGCAGGTCGCTCGGGAAGTGCGTGACCAGAAACGCGATGTGAAATCCGCAAGTGAAAAAACCAGCGTGCAAATACAAATAACTGGGATTGCGCATCGCCTCGCGCAGCTGCTCGCTCATGCTGATATGAGTCGCACTAACAGTCGCGGCCGCCGTGCTCACGGCACTAGACGTTGATCTCAGCAGCGGCAACACCAACGGAATCGTGAGCAACGCCGCCGCGGCGCTAGCAAACATCGCAACTGACCAGCCCGCGGCGCTGATGATGAATTGAATCAGCGGCGCGAAAATGAATTGGCCCATGGAGCCGCCGGCATTGATGATGCCCGACGCCATCGAGCGCTTCTCCGCCGGCAGGCGCTGCGCGGCGATGCCGATCAGAATCGAAAAACTGCCCGCGGCCGCGCCGGCGGCGCCCATCACACCCATGGTCAGCAACAACCCGGAGCTGGTCGTCATGAACGGCGTGAGCACCGAACCGAGCGACAGCAACAGCGCGCCGACGATGATGACGCGCACCGCGCCGTATTTATCGGCGATGGCGCCGAACACCGGCTGAGCGGCACCGAACACGAATTGGCCACTGGCGAGCGCGAAGCTGAAGGCGACGATGGAGACGCCGGTGCTCTGCGTGATCGGCAGCAGGAACAATC
>JBEVKA010000525.1:0-4384 GCA_040509855.1 Steroidobacter sp. | reverse complement strand
TTGCGCGCGGATCTCTGTCGATCGATACCGAGCGCTTGCACGCTTCGTGGCAGGACAAACCGCTGGGACTCACCTTGACGGAGTTCTGGATCGTCCACGCGCTGGCGAAGAATCCCGGCCACGTGAAGAACCGGCAGCAACTAATGGATGCCGCCAACGTGGTGCTCGACGACAACACCATCACCTCGCACGTGAAGCGCATTCGTCGCAAGTTCCAAGCCATCGACTCGAGCTTCGACAACATCGAGACCATGTACGGCATGGGCTATCGCTGGAAAGAGGCCTGACCCGCCAGCTCACATTCGCGAATGTCTCTTCGCACCAAGCTGCTGTTGCTCAGTCTGCTGACGCTGATCCTGCCGTGGGCCGGCTGGAAATATGCGCAGCAGATGGAAACGACGCTGCGCAGTGGCCAGGAAGCCGCGCTGCTGACGACGGCGGATGTGCTTGGCCGCGTGGTGGCGAGCGAGCCGGAGTTGCTCTATCGCGTTGGTGAGCTGAGAAATGCGTTCGACGCCACGCGCGGCGATTTGTTTGCGCCGTTACTCACAACGCCACCGCTGATCGATGGCTTCGCCGACGAATGGCCACAGCCGTCGCGCCCCGTGCCGGGATTCACACTCACGAGCCCACCGTCCGAGCCGCTGGTGCGAGTGGGCGTGCATGGACGATCCATGCACTTGTATGTGGAAGTCACGTCGCCGCAGCGTGCGTATGAAGAGCACGCAAGTCCCGACGTCGTCCCTGAAAGCGGCTTCGATCGCGTGATCGTCCTGACTCGCGATGAATTCAGTCGCGAGCGCGCGTGGTCCATCAGTGCGCTCGCTCCCGGCCCGATCATCGTTCGCTCTTGTGACATCGGCTCACCGTGGCGACCACACGCACAAGACATGCCGTACGTCACCGGCGTCTGGCGCGAGACGCCGACGGGATACGCCATCGAGTTACGCGGCCCGCTGAATCTGTTCGGCACACAGCTCGCTTTCTACGCACTCGACAAAGACAACGCGACGATCTCCTCGACCCAAGGACTGGCGTGGGTGCACGCCGGCTCGGAAGCCTTGAAACAGCGACTGGAACAATACGCTCCCGACGGCGTGCGCGTTTCAGTCGTGGACGTTCACGGTTGGCTGCTCGCGCGCGCAGGAGCAGTCAGCACCAACGCGACATCGAACTATCCGGGCTTGCGACGCGACGAGTACGGCTTCATGCGATCCGTCTATCGCGGATTGTTTCCTAGCAGCTCGATACCGCCGCAGCCTTACGGATTGCCGTATGGAATGTGGGGCGCTCCGGTAGACGCGGCTCGCAAAGGCAAGGACTCGGCAATATGGTTCGACGAGGCGGGTGGCGAACCTTCGCTCGTGCGCGCCGCCGTACCAGTGCGCTATGAGAACGAGTTGCTCGGTGCGTTGATCGTCGAGCAGCCAGGTGAGCAACTGGTGCTGGTGCGCGAAGTGGCGCTGACTCGCTTGTTGAACCTCACGTTGATGGCGACCTTGTTCGCCGTGATCGTGAGTGTCGCGTTCGCTGCGCGACTCTCACATCGAATTCGTCGCCTGAGCCGTGCGGCCAGCACAGCACTCACAGCCGAAGGTCGCATCGATCCAAACATCCCGGGCACACATGCGCGCGACGAGTTGGGAGCGCTTGCACGGAGTTACACCACGCTGCTCGGGCGAGTGAAGGAATACACCAACTACCTGCAGACGCTGGGCACCAAGCTGTCGCACGAGTTGCGCACGCCGCTGACCATCGTCAGTTCCTCGCTCGACAACCTGGTCTCCGAAGAGACGCTGCCGCCGAACGCGCAGAGCTATGTCGATCGCGCTCGTAGCGGCACCAATCGAATGCACGCCATCCTGACCGCGTTGAGCGAAGCCACGCGGGTGGAGCAAAGCATCGAGCACACCGAACGCGTGCGCTTCGATCTCGCCGACCTCGCGCGCAACATGGGTCAGGCCTATCGCCAGACCTTCTCGAAGCATCGGATCGAAACGCGCATCGCCACCGACACCTGCATGGTGGAGGGCTCACCGGACCTGATCGCGCAGCTGCTCGACAAGCTCATGGACAACGCTTCCGACTTCACCCCTGTCGGCGGAGTTATCACTCTGGAGCTGAATGTCGAGGGTCATCACTGCCGCTTAAGCGTGGCGAACCAAGGTCCGACCCTGCCGCCGCAGCTGAACGGACGCCTGTTCGAGTCGCTGGTGAGCAGCCGGGACAGCAGCGAAGGCAAGCCGCACCTGGGCTTAGGCCTGTACATCGTGCGGCTGATCGCGGATTTCCATGGCGGTAGCGTCAGCGCAACAAATCTGCCGGACGAGGCTGGAGTCGTGATTATGTTGGAGATTCCGCTCGCACCCTGAGTGTGACGCGTCACAAGTGACGCATCTCGTCGGGAATTCTTACAACGCTTCCTGCGCATCCGCCAAAATAGTAGTTGCGTTAGCGCTACGTGAAGGCTTAAGTTCCTGTTCCAGAAGCACTGCAATACATCAGGCATGTGGCTTGCTCGTATAGGTCCAACGTCGCGCCGATACATTGTTTGAGGCGTGGCGAAATTGGCAGAGAAGCGGGGATGGCACCGCGAGGGGAGTGGGATCGAATGACAAGCGACAAGGATCGCGCAGCCTCCGATCTGGGATCAGATCGAGGCGGGAGCTAACAAGGGTTGAGCGACAACAAGCGACGTTTCCAGATTTAGCCGACGCAGCCAAACAACTCGAAGAGTCGTCGACTCGGAAACGAAAAGCCCCGCTTATGCGGGGCTTTTTTTATGCGCGTGAAATATCAGCGGGCGTCATTTCTTCTGCCAGGCGCCGTCCTTGTCCTGGTAATACCAGCCCTCGGACGCCGCACGGCTGACCCAGCGCTCACCGAAAGTGCCGCGAATGTCGGTCTCCCATTCCGGGTGGCCGTTACCGGCGGCGATTTCGCGATACAGATTGGCGCGGTCCGCGTTCTCGTCCGCGACCAGCTTGCGAGTGGAGTTGCGCTCCGGCAGCGGCAGCAGGTTCTGATCGCGCACTTCCACCAGACCGTCGCGGGTCAGCCCGATCGCGCCGGAGTCGTAATACTTCTTCAGGCGCGTGTGCCGTTCTTCCATCGAAGCAACGAGCTGGCGGATGGCCGGCGTCGAGACATTCAAGTCGGCCTGGGCTGCTTCGGCTCGCGGCACCAGCAAATCGAGCACAGCGCCGGCGGAAGCCAGCAACACCGTGCCGGGCGTCGCCGGAATCGCGGAACGCTTGTCGTCCTTGCTCGTGGTCTTGGCGTCACTACCGACGATGTCGTCGATGATCTTGTCCGCAGCCTTCTCGGCGGCGGCGGCCGGGAAATAAACATTGATGGTGACGCACGCCGCAATCATGAGAGCGGCACTCAACACCAACAGCTTGCCAATGCGCGACGGGGCGGAATACATGAGGTCTCCTTCGGATCCGGAGCGCGATTACAGTCGGCCGCGCATGAACCGTCAATGAGTGTGTTATCGATCGCTCATTCCACCACGGGCCCGCCCGACTCGGTGACGGCAATCAACTGCTGGACCATGCGTGGCCAATCGACCCGCCGCGAGCTGCCGATCACGTCGATGCGCGGCAAACCCTTGCCTTTGACCAGGTAGTAATTGCCATTCGGCGCGGGCGCGATCCCATCCATCACGCACACCTCGTTCTCCAGGCGGCAGGAAATGCCGAGACGATCGTAGTTGAAGTCGTCGAAGAACCGCATGATCCCGCCCGACAATGCCGCCGTGACTCCGGCGCCACCGCCGCCAATGCTGCCGATGTTTTGCACGGCGCGCTGACTGATGCGATGACGCGAGCGGTCGTCCGGTGGCGTATATAACTTTGCGTCGAATGCCACGGGCGTCCAGTTGAACAACTGCAGCCCGTTGATCGCGCCAGACAGGCGGCCGGTAATGCGGCCGAATGAGAACGCGCTGGTCATCGGTTCGAGATCCAGATTGTCGAACGCGATGCTGGAGTAGAAGCGCGGCCATTGACTGAACGGTTGCTCCAGGCGCAGATCGCTGATGGTCACGTCGCCATTGAACACCTGCGAGCGCAGCGTCGTGCCGAGCGTGACGATGCCGTCACGCATGCGCAGCTTGGAAATCGCCCCGCCGATCTTCCCGCCGAACTCAGGCCAGCCGAATGCGCGGCAGAGTTGTTGAACGCTGATCGGTTGAATCGTGGCGTCGACCATGAAGGCGACCGACGGTGTTCCGGCGTTACGCACCCGGAACGTTTCCAGATCGATGGCACCATCGAGCACTGGAATGCGCGTAGGTTCGAGCAAGCGAAACTGCCGGCCTTGCGTGATGAACTGCAGCTCACTCGCGCCGAGCGCAAGGCCGAGGACGGTGCCGCCGTTC
>JBEVKA010000524.1:0-4090 GCA_040509855.1 Steroidobacter sp. | reverse complement strand
GCCTGACGGACGATCTCACGCTGCGCAATCCGAATATCACCATCGCTGGCCAGACCGCGCCGTCGCCCGGCATCACGCTGCGTGGCGCCGGCGTGCTGGTCAAAACGTCCGATGTGCTGATTCAGCACATTCGTGTGCGTCCCGGCGATGACGCTGGCGGCGAGCCGGCCATCAATCGCGACGCGCTGAAGATCGAAGCGCCGCCCGAGGCGCCGATCAGCAACATCGTGATCGACCATTGCACGTTCACCTGGTCGACCGACGAGATCGCCAGCGCCTGGCAGTACTGGAACAACATCAGCCTGTTGAACAATATCTTCGCCGAGCCGCTGCACGAGTCCATCCATCCCGAAGGCAATCACGGCTTCGGCATCCTGATCGGCCCGGTGAATGGCAACGCCACGCTAGCGGGCAACCTGCTCACCGACATGCAGTCTCGCAATCCGATGACCGCCGCCACGCGCACCGTCATCGTGAACAACGTCGTCTACAACTGGGGCAACACGGCGGTGGACCTGCAGAGCCGTGGCGATGTGACTCAGAACTCCGTCGTCGGCAACGTTTTCATTCCAGGCCCGAGCACTTCAGGCGATCACGCTGTGATCGGCCTGCGTGCCGACGTCGCGACGCTGCGTGCTGGCAGCAAGGTATTCATTGCCGACAATGCCGCGCCGGGTGCGACGTCCGACCCCTGGTCGCTGGCCGATTCAATTTACGGCAGCTTGCAGGTGGCGAGCTTCAAGTCGGCGGCGCCGCTGGCGTGGCCCGCGGGTATGACGACGCTGCCCAGCTCGGACAACGTGGTGCGCGATCATGTGCTCAAGTACTCGGGCGCTCGTCCGGCCGATCGCGACAGCGCCGATCGTCGCATCGTCGATGAGGTTCGCAATCGGACCGGCAGCATCATCAACTGCGTGACCTCCAATGGCACGGCTCGCTGTAACCGCAATGGCGGCGGTTGGCCGTCGCTCGCGGTGAATCGTCGCGCGTTGACGCTGCCATCGAGCCCGAACACGGTCACGGCCAGCGGTTACACCAATCTCGAGTTGTGGCTGCAGCGTATGGCTGCCGAAGTGGAAGGTCGCTCGCCGGCTTCTCCCGAACCGCCCACCCTGGATCGGTAAGTTCTACAACGTAGGTATGTAATTTCGGGCG
Organism: Steroidobacter sp.; assembly: GCA_040509855.1. Lineage (GTDB taxonomy): Bacteria > Pseudomonadota > Gammaproteobacteria > Steroidobacterales > Steroidobacteraceae > Steroidobacter. The sequence continues at coordinate 2,935 of JBEVKA010000524.1, read as the reverse complement.
GACGACGCGGACTTCGCGTCGCCCGCCCGACTTTATTTGTAGGACAGTGGCACTCTTACTCATGGTACGCATTTTGCTCTGGTGTAAGACGCACCAGTTGTGGATCCATTGAATGAGTGCAGTTCCAGACAGCGCGGTCCGGAGCGAAGTGAAGCTAGCCGGCTCGACCGAGCCGCGTCTGTCGCAAGTGACGCCGACTGAACAGTCGGCGCGATCGCCAGCGGCTGCTCTTCGCACGGACCCCACCGCCGAATTCGGATCGGCGGCTACTTACGACATCACTCCGCCGCTCCTCTTCAAGCGCCAGTCGGCGCTTGCGGCGATATTTTTTTCGCTGCGTGCCGGGTTGCCAGCCGCGGTTTCGATTCTCACTTTATATGTGCTGGGCGAACTGATCGGCACCGCATCGACCGATTACTTCAGCGCGGTGACCATCATCGTCACCATTCTGTCCATCACGCTGTTGCAGTCGCCACGCACGCCGGCGGCGGAATTGATAACGCCGCGTCGAGTCGTAGCGCTCGGCTTGTTGACTCGCTGGATCGTATTGCTGCTCGCATTGCTGACGATTGGTTATATCACTGGCTATCCGCCCGCGTATTCGCCGCCGGTGATTCTGTTGTGGGCGGCGGCGACACCGATGTTGCTGATTCCGAGCCTGCTGGTGATCGACGAAATCGCGCGGCGTGTGCTGTGTCGGCCCAAGAACGGCCGCAACGTGGTGTTTGCTGGTTATAACAATGTGAGCCGGCAGCTTGCCGAGCGCTTCCGGCGCCACGCCGAGCTGTGCATGTCGGTCAAGGGATTCTTCGACGATCGCAGCGCGCAGCGATTGGACACGGCCGCGCATCAGAAGCTGCTCGGACGACTGTCGCAATTGCCGGAATTCATCAAACAAAACGATGTCGATGTGATTTTCATCGCGCTGCCGTTACGTCACATCCGCCGTGTGCAGGAAATGATCGACGCGCTCGGCGACACGACGGTGTCGCTGTACTACGTGCCGGACGTGCTGGACTCGGATCAGTTTCAGGCGCGTGTCGGCGAGATTCTGGGCGTGCCGGTCATCGCCATGCGCGAGAGTCCGTTCTACGGTTATCAAGGCGCGGCGAAGCGGTTGATGGATATCGTCATCGCGTCGGCTGCGTTGTTGATTGCGGCGCCGGTGTTGCTGTCGATTGCCGCCGCGATTCGCCTCACCAGCAAAGGGCCGGTGCTATTTCGTCAGCGCCGCTATGGATTGGATGGCCGCGAAATCGTGATCTACAAATTCCGCACCATGACGGTGACGGAGGACTCCGGCTGGGTCGATCAAGCCAAGCGCGACGATGCACGGGTGACGCGCCTCGGGCGAGTGCTCCGGCGTTATTCTCTGGACGAGACGCCGCAACTCATCAACGTTCTGCAGGGGCGCATGAGCCTGGTGGGCCCGCGGCCGCACGCTGTCGGTCACAACGAGGAATATCGTCGCCTCATCAAGGGCTACATGGTGAGGCACAAGGTGCCGCCGGGTATCACCGGGCTGGCGCAGATCAAAGGTTTTCGAGGCGCGACGCCGCGCCTGCAGGACATGCAACGCCGAGTGCATTTCGATCTGGAGTACTTGCGCCACTGGTCGCTGTGGCTGGATCTGAAGATTTTGTTTTTGACGGTGCCGAAACTATTCAAGTCCGATACGGCTTATTGAGAACAACATTCAGGGTGCCATCATGCTTTCGGATGCCGCCAACCGCGGTTGGATACCTGTGATCCCGACGCTCACTGCACAGGTGGGCGAGATCATGCGTGCGCTTTCCGATTTGTTTCGTATCACCACGCCCATGGAGCGCGATCAGCTCGCTCATCGGGCGATGTTGCTGGTCATCATCGGCGTGGGTGCGTGGCTGCGTTTCTGGGGGTTGGCCAACGTCGGCCTGCACGGCGACGAGGAAACCATGGCGCTGGCGGTGATGAGCATCGTGCGCGACGGCGAGCCCATCCTTCCCAGCGGAATGTTCTATCCGCGAGGCATGACGCAGCTGTATCTCATGGCGGGCTCGGTGCAATTGTTCGGCGAGTCCGAATGGGCGTTCCGTTTTCCGTCGGCGTTGTGCGGGGTGTTGGTGATCTGGCTGTCGTGGCTGGCGGGGCGTCGTTTCCTGCGGCCGTATTGGAATCTCGCGTTCGCCGCTGCCGTCGCGTTGCTGCCGGCGATGATTGTTTATTCACAAACGGCGCGCATGTATATCTTCCTGCTCGCCGCGGTCGCCGCGTGCATGGTGTGCGTGTTCGCCTGGGAGCGTAGCGGCCGCATCGGATGGTTGATCGGCGGCGTGGTCGCGCTCGTAGTTGGCATCGATCTGCAGGCACTGGCGGTGACCACGATCCTGCTGTTCTTCATGCCCGGCATCCTGCAAGGCGATCTGCGCAAGCTATTGTATGGCGCATCGGCAGCCGCGATCGTCGCGATCTCGTATCTGCTCATCAATGGTTGGGTGGACGCACAGTACCCAGTGCCGCCGCCGGAATATGCTGCCGACCTTGGCGCGCCGATGTGGGATCGCAGCCGCGCGCCGCAGGCATTCGCGCTCACGTTTGAAATCGCGCTGTGGATCGCGGGCATCGCGATCGCTTTTTTCGCCGTTCATCTGTCTCGCGTCGTGCCACAACGAGTCGCGGCCGCGAGCGTGGCGCTCCTGTTGATGATCGGATTGCTGTTGCAGCTCAAACTTCAATATCACACCGCGGCTATTGTCTTCGTCATCGCGACAGTGATCGCACGTCGGTACGGCGGTCCTCGGATCTGGAGGCGACTGCGAATTGTCCTGCTGGCCAGCGGGTTGCTCGCGCTGATTCATTTCACGCTGCTGGCCTCGACGCCGGGATCGTTGAAGAAAGTCATCGGCGCATTTGTGGGCCAGCCGAGCATCTGGCCGTACTTCCGTATCTCGAAATT